>JALYIN010000260.1 GCA_030775765.1 Verrucomicrobiota bacterium | reverse complement strand
AGATAGCGTTGAGCGAACGATCGATGCCGGGCGTGCTTACGGGGAGCAGGCGCGCCGCGGCGATGTGTTCGCGCTGCGCGGCGATCTCGGCGCGGGGAAAACCCAATTTGTGAAAGGCTTCGTCGCGGGGTTGGGCAGCCAGGCGGACGTTACGAGTCCCACGTTCGTCCTCATCCACGAATACGGTGACGGGCGCCTCCCGGTTTATCATTTTGATTTTTACCGGGTCGAGAGCCGCGAAGCGTTGTCGCGCCTCGGCCTCGATGATTACATTTTCGGCGATGGCGTCTCTCTGATCGAATGGGCCGACCGGTATTCCGCTCTCATTCCGGGTCACGCGAAGTGGCTTTCTTTTGAGCTGCGGGATGAAAATACTCGGGTGATCACCGATGGAGCGACCGGATGAAAACGCTCGCGCTCGAAATGTCCACCGCCCAGGGAAGCATCGCCTGGCGCCAAGATGGCGAGGCATTGTTTGATGGCCGGTTTGCCGCGGACCGCAAACACTCCGGCGCATTTTTTGAAAACGTCGAGCAATGCCTGGAGCGATTCGGTCGCCCGGAAAATATCATCGTCGGCCTCGGGCCGGGTTCTTATGCCGGCATCCGCATTGCCATCTCGACAGCGCTTGGTTTGCGTTCGGCGACCAAGGCCCAGCTCGCGGGAATTCCGTCGATCTGCGCGCTCGACGTGGAAACTGCGAATTACTGCGTGATAGGCGATGCGCGCCGGCAAACGTTCTTCTTCGCCAAAGTCGAAAGTGGGAAACTGATCGAGGGACCCACTCTCAAAACGGCCGCGGAAATGGCAGTGACGATCGGCGAATCCCTGCCCGTTTATGCCTCCGAGCAGTTACCGGAATTTCTGGCCGCGAAACTGGCCTATCCTTCCGCCGGCCGGCTGGTGGAAATTGCCGGCCTTCACGCTGACAACATCGACGGCGCGCTGGAACCGATTTACCTTCGCGAGCCGCATATTACGGTGGCAAAAGCGACGCCGGGATTCGCGCGGACGAAATGAAAACGAAGGAAACTTATCGATGCTGGGCTGAGATCGATCGCAGTGCGCTGCTGCACAATCTCAGCGTGGTCCACGAACGGATCAGCCCGGCAGATGTCCTTGCGGTCGTAAAGGCAAATGCGTACGGGCACGGCCTTGTGGGCGTAGCCGAGGCGCTGGCGAGTGAGGTGCAGCTTTTCGGTGTCGCCAATCTTGAGGAAGCGCTCGCCCTTCGAAAGGCGGCCCTCCCGAATCCGGTGATCATCCTCGGACCGGCCTTGCCGGGCGAGCGAGCGACCATCGTCCAGCACGATTTCATTCCCACCATCTCGGCTGTCGAGGAAGCGAAAGCGTTCGCCCAAATCGGACCGGTCTCCATCAATTTCAAAGTCGACACGGGGATGGGCCGAATGGGGGTGCCGGAGCCGCAATGGCTGGCCGCTTTCAAGACCGTATCGGCGTTGCCGAATCTCCGCATTCACAGCGTGTCGACCCACATGCCGGTCTCGAATGAGGATGCCGGTTATACCCGCGACCAACTGATTCGTTTTCGCAACGTCATGCGGCAATTTCGCACCGAAGTTCCGGGCGACTACAAGGCGCATGTCTTGCAAAGCGCGGGTACGCTTGCCTTTAATGACATGCCGCACGAAATCGTCCGCGCCGGCGTTATGCTTTACGGGATTTCTCCGTTGCCGGAATTCCAGAAGCTTCTGCGCCCGGCGATGACCTGGAAAACGCGCGTCGCGCTCATTCGCGACATGCCCGCGGGCCACGGCATCAGTTACGGCCGCACTTTTATTACACCGCGCGAGATGCGGGTGGCGACATTGTCAGCTGGGTACGCGGACGGTTACCCGCGCCACGCGTCGAATCGCCACGCGAGTGCACTGGTGCGCGGAAAACGCTGTCCGCTCTTGGGCCGGGTGACGATGGACCTGATCATGATCGACATTTCGCAGGTCAGAGACGCAGCCGTCGGCGATGAAGTGGTCTTAATGGGCCGCCAGGGCGACGAGGAAATTTCCGCGACCGAACTCGCCGAGCGCGCGGACACGATTACCTGGGAAATCATCACGCGGATTGGCAGCCGGGTGCGGCGCGTGTATGTCTGAGCAGCGATGTTCCAAATCATCTTCAACGAGTTGAGCGCGGCGGAAATGGCGGCGCTGCCGAAGTCGTTGCAGCTCGAACTGCTGGCTGAATTCCAGATCCTTCCCGAGGACCTCGATAATCTCGATAGCAGCCGCTTCGGCGTGATCGAGCGCGAAGGAAAGAAGCTGCATCGGTATCGGGCGAAGGAATACCGGATCTATTTCGAGCGGACGCCGGAAGGCATCAGGGTCCATCGCGTCCTGCACAAGAACACGTTTCGGGATTTCCTTTTCCGCAGCAAACTCCCGATGGCGGAAGACGACCAGCTCGGGAAGAACCGCGAGTTTTGGAAGCTGATCGAGCAGGGCGAGCGGACGCGGAAAACATCGTGATCGCCGAGTTCGCCGCCGACGAATACCTGCGTCAGCGTGAGTTCCCCATCTGCGCACGGAAGATTTATTGCGCGCACGCGGCTGATTCGCCGCTGCCGCGACGGGTAGCGGACGCCATGCGGGAATCGATCGAGCGCGCGACGGTCGATTCACGGAATTACGATGGCGAGCTGGAGCGCATCGAGGAAACGAGGACGCTGGTGGCGCAGTTGCTCGAGTGTGAGACCGAGGAGATCGCATTCACGGGGCCGACGGCGAGCGGACTGAATACGGTGGCGAATGGCCTCGATTGGGAGCGGGGTGACGAGGTCGTCTGCTACCTCGATGATTACCCGGCGAACGTTTACCCCTGGCTCGCGCTCGAGCGACACGGCGTGAAGCCGGTGCTCCTCGAAACGGCGCGCATCGGAGAAATCACACCCGAAATTGTCGAACGCGCGCTGACGAAGCGAACCAGGCTCGTCGCACTCGCCAGTGCGAACTATTGCAGCGGCTATCGCATCGATCTCGAAGGGATCGGCGCGCTTTGCGCGGAGCGCGGCGTTTTGTTCTCGGTCGATGCCATTCAGACAATGGGTGTCTTTCCGGTGCCGTTGAAGAACGTGGATTTTGCCAGCGCCGGCGCCCAGAAATGGATGCTCGGACCTTCGGGGGCCGGAATCCTCTTTGTGAAGAAAAGCCGGCACGACCTTTTGCGCCCGGCGATGATCGGCGGCTGGAACGTAGTGTCGCCGAACTTCATTTCCCAACGCGAGGTCAAATTCGAAACCGGCGGTCGCAAATTCGAACCGGGCGCCTACACCCACACCGTCCTCGCCGGATTAAAAGCGGCGGTGGAACTTCTGCTGGAAGCGGGACCGAACGAAGTCGGGCAGCGAATTAGCGCGCTAACGCAAACGTTGCGCGACCGAATCGCGCCTGCTGGCTTCGAGTATCTCAGCCCCATTGAAGAGAAGAACCGCTGCGGCATTTTAACCGTTCGTCATCCGCACGTGTCGTCGTCAGCTTTGTGGGATTCGTTGACGAAGAACGATGTCGTCGCCTCGCTGCGTCATGATCGCGCCAATCGCGCCTGGCTGCGGATCAGCCCGCACTTCTACAACACCGAGGCGGAAATCCAGCGGATGGCAGATCTCCTGATGGAAGGCATTCGCCAGTAGCGACCGAATAAAGTCCGCGCGCCGTGAAATACTGGGCGTTCATTAGTTACAGCCACACGGATAAGGAGTGGGGCGACTGGCTGCACAAGGCGCTGGAAACATATCGGGTTCCATCACGGCTCGTGGGCAAGGAGTCGCGTGACGGGACAATTCCTTCCCGGATCTTCCCGGTTTTTCGCGACCGGGAAGAGCTGCCAGTCTCGTCCGACCTGGGGACGAATATTAGCGAGGCACTGCGGGAATCGCGGTATCTGATTGTCGTTTGCTCGCCGCGCTCCGCGCGTTCGCGCTGGGTGGGGGAGGAGATCAAGGCCTTCAAGTCGTTAGGCCTCGAAGATCGGATCCTCGCCCTGATCGTCGACGGTGAACCAAATGCTGCGGACGGCAAACCGGGATTCACACCGGAAGACGAATGTTTTCACGAAGCGCTTCGGTATCGCTGGTCGGAATCGGGTGAGGCCACGGCCATTCCGACGGAACCGATCGCGGCCGATGCGCGGGAAGGGAAAGACGGCCGGAATAACGCGAAGCTGAAACTCCTGGCGGGTCTGCTGGGCGTTAACTATGACGACCTGAAGCAGCGCGATCACGAACGCCGTTTGCGGCGCGCGCGCAGAATCGGCATCGCGGCTTTTGCGTTGGTGGTCGTTTTCGCCGGTCTCGCCGTCTGGGCAATCCTGGCGGCGCGGGAAGCAGCGCGGCAAAAAACACAAACCCAGAAATTACTCGTCGCCACGGACAGCGCTCGAGCGCAGGAGTTGTTCGAGCGCGGGGATGCGGCCACGGCGCTGGCCTTTCTCGCTCGCGCCGCCGAACAGGATCCCGATGACCGAAGCGTAGCGGCCGAGCGCCTTTGGTTTGCCTTGACGCAGCGTTCCTGGCCCATGCCGCTGAACTCTCCGATGCGTCACACGGAGGCGATCTCGAGCGCTTGTTTCTCGCCGGACGGCACGAGAGTCCTCACGGCCGGCCGCGACCTGACTGCGCACTTATGGAAGGCGAGTTCCGGCGAACCAGTGGGAACTTCGCTGATCCATCCGCGCCCGGTCCGCCGGGCTTTATTTTCACTAGACGGACGTCGCGTCATTACGGTTTGCCTCGACGGTGTCGTCCGCGTTTCCAATCTGGAAGGGGACAATTTCGGCCGGCCATCTCAGCTCAAGAATCCCGATTCAATCAACGCCGTGGCGGTGAGCGCCAAAGGAACCTACGTCGCTACCGGCTCGGTTGATGGGGCGGTGCGATTTTGGAACGTCGCGAGCGGACAAATGGTTGGTGAGATCAAGGTGGCGGAGAACGTTCACACCCTCGTGTTCCATCCCTCGGATGAAACTCAACTCCTCGGGGTGAGCGGCAAGACAGCGATTTTGTGGAAGGTGCCGGAAGGCGCTGCGGTCTTTCAAATCGAACACGGGGCCGACATCAATTCCGCTGAATTCGATTTCGAGGGACACCGAATTCTGACCGCGAGTAACGATCACATCGCGCGGGTTTCGGATGGCGCCACGGGAGATCCTTCTGGCATTGAGTTGATGCACGACGCCCCGGTGGTAAACGCAAAGTTTAGCTGGAACGGTCAACTCGCGGCGACGATTTCCGGAACCAAGGTGTGGGTCTGGGAGTTGCGAGACCACGGCATCCGCAAACATGAGCTGGCCCATGAGGCCGTAATTACCTCCGTGCAATTCAGCCACGACAGCCTTGTCCTGTTCACGGCCGCGGCAGACGGGAGAGTCCGGGAATGGAACTTGATAAGCGGCCGGCGCGTCGGCGAAGCGATTATCGAAGAGAGCGGCATTGTGGCGATGGATTTGGATCCATTGCGAGACAAACTGCTTTTGGGAACCGCGAATGGGACAGCGCGCGTTTGGCGGCCGCCGCCGCGCTATCCGGCGTCGGATCGTTTGGTTCATGGCAGTCCGATCGAAGCGATGGACCTCTCCCCGGATGGGGCTTTGCTCGCGACGGGAACTGACGACGGCCGTGGCTACCTGTGGGATCTGGGCCGGACGGAAAAGCCGCAGAGCTCTTTGCCGCACAAGGCAGCGGTCCTGAGTGTCGTCTTTAGCCCCGACGGTTCCTTCATTCTGACCGGGGGCGCCGATGCGACGGCGCGGATTTGGCAGACGAAGTCCGGCGAGGCGGTAGGCGCCGCGTTGCCTCACGCGGCGACCGTTTCTCAAGTCGCCTTTCGCGGGGACGGAAAAGTGTTCACGACCGCAACGGAAACCGGAGTGGCGCAACTCTGGGACATGGTTTCGCGCGAACGCATCGGCGACTCGATGCGGCATGAACCTCACATCAGCGGAATCGAATTCAGTCGCGACGGCAAACTGCTGGTGACCGCAGGGTGGGACGGCAAAGTACGCCAGTGGAACGCTGCGTCGGCGGAATCCGTCGGCGCGGTGTTCGGGACTGAGCACGAGGTCACCTGCATGCGTTTGGCGCCGGACAACAACGCAATCGCCACTGGTCACCGCAATGGGGCGGTCAATCTTTGGTCGCTTTCCGGCAAGCTCCTCCAGCGAATGTCGCACAAGAAAGCGATCACAAGTCTGGCCTTCACTCGCACCGGCCAATATCTCGTGACGGGCTCGGAGGATTACACCGCCTCGGTTTGGGACGTCGCGACGGGACGGCCAGCAGGCGAGCCGATCCGACACGAGGCGCCTGTTACTGCCGTCGCATTCGATCCCGCCAGCGATCGGGTGGCGACGGCGGCCGATGACGGGACCGTGAGAGTATGGGACGCGCTGACGGGTCAGCCGATCACCGAAACGTTACGCCATGAAAAGGGGGTGACCTGCCTCGAGTTTAGCCATGACGGCAAGACGCTCTTTTCCGCGTCGCGCGATCGCACCGTGAGAATCTGGGACGTGTCCGCTAAGCTGACCGCGGGGGACCGCAAAGCGTTGGTGAGATTGGCACGGGAGATTTCACCGGTGGCACTTCAGAGTTCCGGCCGCACCGCCCTTCGCACCATTGAACCACTGGCGGCATTGCAACCGGCGGATCACGAGGGACAAGGGGCCGCCGCTGTGTTGCGAAAATGGTTTTTTGCCGACGTGCTGGAGCGGCCGATCAGCCCGTTTGCGGCTCTCAACCTCCGCTCATTCATTCGCAATCGCAGGGAGGAGAATTCCCCCGCTGCGACCGAGGAAGCGCTCTTCTGGCAGAATGGCGAGGTGCCCCGCTAATCAAGGGTAGGGGCGGTGGTCGTCGTCAATGTACGGCTGGGCTTCCTCGGCTACCCACTCGGGTTCGACGACCGGAGGGCCGAAAAGGACCTGGGTAAGGTCCAGCTTAGAAACGAGAAAACCGAAAGCTTTCCGCTTTCCGCCAAGGGCATCAATGGTGGCCTTGGCCAACATCGACCCCTGTGGATCCTTCCCGGCAGCGACCTCGCGCAAGGCCGGGAGGCTTTGGTCGCCAAGGAGGAGAAATAACCGAACTGCGCGAGACGCGTTGAAACCGATCTCATCCTGCTTCAAGTTCGCAGCGGCTCGACGCAACACCTCGGTTGTAAAAAGCGGACCGTACTCACCGAGAATGCCGCGCTGTTTGGCGAGCCACGCGGCCGCCCAAAGAAAAAACGGATCTTCCGATCTGGCGATTTCCTCTTTCACGTAGGGTTCGAACAATGGGAAGTGATCATCGATGTATCGCCAGGCTTCCCAATGCGCGCCGCTCCAGGCGAGGCGTTCAGCCGGATCCTTGAAAATCATGCCGGACGTAACGTAGCGATCTCCTTCACTGATCCGCGCAAAGACAAAACGGATGAAACGCTCGTCGGGCTGAAACGAGTCGGTGTTGAACAAGACATGAAGAATCGCGTCACGCCCCTGCCGGTCGGTCCGGTAAAGCTCGGCGAGGAGGTCCTCTTTTAATTCTTCGCGGTATTTTAGGAGCCACTCCGTGGCGTTGGAGCAATTGTGTTTGACGTCGTCGTTGCGAATGTCGGCGAAAGCCCGCCGCACTTCCTCCGGAGGCGGAGCCGCCAATACCTCGGCTTGAATCAGCCCGAGGATCGCGCACGACCACAAAAGAAACCGTCGAGCGGTGACTGTTTCCATGGCCGCTATCCCATCCGAAGCGACGCCGCCCGTCAAGCAACCGATCTCCTTGCTGAAGATCGTCATTGTTCCGCAAGCGCCGGCTTGTTTAAATCGGCTTGTGCGCCCCCGCCGAATGCAGCTGTCCAGGAAGCTTGCGCGATTATTTTCGCTGCTGGCAATGGCCGCCCATTTTTCGCTCATCCCGGCCCAGGCCCAGACTACGGCGCGCGAGGCGGACCAGGAGCTCAACACGAGCTACAAGGCCGCGATGCAAGAGTTGCCGCCCGCCACGAAAGAGAAGCTTCGAATCGCCCAGAGAGCGTGGCTCGCATTTGTCGAGAAAAACAGCGTGGCCATGCGATTGGCAGCACGGGCGCTCGGAATTTCCGCGGTCCGATGCGAGGAGTTCGAGGTCACGGAGGTCGAGAAGCGATCGGTTGATTTCTATAATTCGAAGGAATCGAACGAGCCCGAGGAGATCAAAGGGCATTATCAGCGGGTCGACGCGGGCTTGAACAACGTCTATGAACGTTGCCTCACGACCTTGTCTCCCGAGGCCAGGGCTGCTTTGCGGGAGGCGCAAAGGGCGTGGATTACCTACCGGGATGCCAACCGCCCATTTGGACTCGAGTTCGTTTCCGGGCTTACGGTCCGGCGCTCCGATCAGTTAAGCGCCTTTTACGTCGAGTTGACGACGCCGCCAGTCAGCGTGAAGCGGCCGGAAAAAACCGAGCCTAGTCCGCCTGATCCGTTCGCGAGGGCGCGCTAAGTTCGCGCTTACTTCATCAGCAGCACGGAACGGCTGCGTTTGATTTCGCGCGTGATCTTGCGGTGCATGTGCGCGGGCATGCCGGTGACGCGGCGCGGTAGAATCTTGCCGCTCTCGGTCACGAATTTCTTCAGCAGATCGGGGTTTTTGTAATCAATCGCTTCGGTGGCGATATCGATGCGCCGGCGCGGCATCGTGCGGTTGGCGCGGCGGAATGCGGAACGGCGTTTGGCGGTTTTCGGTTGCATGGCTGGTTACCTCGTCTCGCGATGGAGCGTATGCCGCTTCAAAAACGGATTGTATTTCTTTTTCTCGAGCCGGTTCGGCGTGCGTATGCTCTTCTTGTTGCGCGTGGTCATGTAACGGGAGACCGGCTGGCCGAGCGCCTTGGCTTCCGTGCATTCGAGCGTGATGATTTCCTGGGCCATAACTTAATCCTTGTCGTCCGCCGCTGGCTTGGCTTCCTCTTCTTCGCCCTCGGCGCCTTCTTCGTCGGTCAGGCCGAAGAGCGACGTGACCGATTGCCGGACGCGCGAAGCCTTGTTCTGCTTCTCGAGCTGCGACTGGCACTCCACGGTGAAGCGCGCGAACGGGATCGCTTCGAGCCGCGCGTGCGAGATCGCTTTGCCCGACATTTCGCAAACGCCGTAGGTGCCGAGCTCGATCCGCTTCAGCGCCTGGTCGATTTCGTAAAGCGCGTCCTGTTCTTGCGAAAGCAGGCTGAGCGCGAAATCGCGGTCGTAAGCATCGCTGCCGGCATCGGCCTGGTGCATGCCGAACGCGGAAGCTTCGCTGCCCTCCGCCCGCGAGCGAAGATTGTCTTTCGCCACGCCGGCCATGGAATCGACCATCGCGTCACGCAACTGGAGGAGCTTGTCCTTCTGTCCGCGCACGAACGGGTCGAGCTTTTTCTGCTTGTGATTTTTGGTCGCGAGAATTTCCTGGGTGGGGTTGTCGGAACCAAATTCCTTTCGGGCGCCATTGGCCCTGGGAGCTTTCCCTGGCCGGGCCGCCACCACCTTCTTTGTCGCCTTGGCAGCAGGCTTCTTCGCGGAGCTGGCGGGTTTCTTCGCCGGCCTCGACGGCTTAGCATGCGCCTTGGCTTTCGGGCGCGACGCTTTCTTCGCCGGGCTCTTGGGCTTCGCAGGCTTCTTGGAACTCTTTTTCTTCGCGGAACTGGCCATAATTTTGGGAGGCGCCCTTTGTTAGCTGGCGCGAACGGAGGCTTACTAAAGAACATTTCCAGCGAGGCGCAAGGAGAGATTTCCCCGCTAAATGCGAGCAAAAAGAGGCCCGTTTCGGAAGCCTTTACGAGCTCGCACTGGAATAATGGCGCAGGGCAAATCGCCAGAAAATCCGCGACAGAAAAAACGCGATCGAGCCGGCGATCATGAGATGCAACATCAGCCAGGCAGGTTGGTCGAGCGGCTTGATCAAGAGCCGCGCGGGAATGTTCGCCACGATCACGACCGGAATGATCCAGCCGAAGATGAAGCGGAAAAGGCGCGGAAAAATCACGTCCGGATAGCGCGCGATGTGAAGAAAATTGAAGTAGCCGTAGACGAGTCCCTGCGCGCGCACGATCCAGAAACTGATCGCAGCCAGCGTGAGCATGATCGAGTAATGCACCGCGACGCCGAAGCCGAGGGCCACCAGGTAAAGCGCGATCATGCCGAGGCTCGGGACGATTTGCAGTTTCGTCAGCGCCACGATCACGACGATGCCGCCGAGGATCGCGTTCAACACGCTGTCGAGCCCGAACTGTTTCGTGGACACCGCGAACTGGCTGTCCATCGGCAGGACGAGGAGCGAATCGAGCTTCCCGGTGCGGACCAGCTCCGGGATGTTGGAGACGTTCACGAAGAAAAACGCCTGGAACAATTGCGCGATCATCTGGTGGGTCCCGACCAGAAGGATGACTTCCCACTTGGACCAATCACCGATGCGGTCGACTTGCCCGAAGATGATGCCGAAGAAAACGATCTGACCGCAGAACCAGAGAACTTCCACGACCATCCAAAGGAGGAAATTGACCTTGAAACTCAGCTCGCGGATGAGCGAGTTGCGCAGCATGATTCCCCAGATTTCGAGATAGCGGCGCATGTTGGGAGAACGCTGGTCGCACCGCGCCCGAATATCAACGGTGGATCGGGCGCTCTGTCGCCCGCTGGTTCCTACCACAACTTCGAAAGGTGCACGCGGTTGTAATACCTTTAGCCCCGGATCATCATCCTATTTGACCTAACGATGTTAAAGCGACCCGTTCCACTCATTATCGCCGCGGTGGTTCTGATCGCGGTAGCGCTGCTGCTCCGCCGCTGCACGAGCGGATCGAGCGCGTCCTTCCAGACCGCGGCGGTCACGCGTGGACCGATCACCCAGGCCGTGACCGCGACGGGCACGCTGAATCCGGTGCAGAACGTCCAGGTCGGCAGCCAGGTCTCGGGCAACATCCAGAAGCTCTTCGCCGATTTTAATTCGATCGTGAAGGCCGGACAGGTGATCGCGCAAATCGATCCGATTGTTTTCCAGGCTAGCGTCAATCAGGCGGAAGGTGATGTTGCCAATGCCCGCGCCGCCCTCGAGCTGGCGCGGCTGAATGAGGGGCGGACCCAGGCGCTCGTCGCGAAACAAAATTCCGCGCAATCCGATCTCGACCAGGCCACGGCGACTCTGCACCAGGCCGAAGCCAACGTGAAGATCAAGGAAGGCGCTTTAGAAAAGGCGAAGGCGGACCTCGATCATTGCACGATCACGTCGCCGATCGATGGCATCGTGATTTCCCGGAATGTCGACGTGGGGCAGACGGTGGCGGCAAGCCTGCAGGCGCCGGTGATTTTCCAGATCGCCAACGATCTCGCGAAAATGCAGATCGACGCGAATGTCGCGGAAGCGGACGTGGGCGGGGTCGCGGTCGATCAGGACGTTGATTTCACCGTCGACGCGTTTCCGACCCGGACGTTCCAGGGAAAGGTCGTGCAGGTCCGCAATGCGCCGATCACCGTCCAAAACGTCGTCACTTACGATACTGTGATTGGCGTCAGCAATCCCGAGCAGAAATTGAAGCCCGGCATGACTGCGAATGTTTCCATCGTGGCCGCGCACCGTGACGACACCCTGAAAATTCCCAACAGCGCGCTTCGTTTTCGCCTTCCCGACCAGACTCCCAGCGCGGCCCCGAAGCGCGACGCATCGCCGAGCGCTCGCGGACCGGCGAACAAACCCGGGGGGAATCGACCCGAGCGCCGCGTCGAGCGCACGGTTTATGTCCTCGCTTCGGGAGCTTCAAGGCCCACCGCCGTGACGATCAAGACCGGGATCGGCGACGGCGTGACGACGGAGGTTCTCGAAGGTTTGAGCGACGGCGATCGCGTCGTGACCGGCATGACGGAGAGCGGCGCGGCGCCGACCCCCGCGAGCAATCCCTTCAGTGGCGGCGGCCCACGCCGTTTCTAGCGACATGAACAATTCTTCCGACGCCGTGGCCGTTCGGCTGGATGACGTTCGCAAGACATACCGCACTGGCGAAGTGGAAGTGCAGGCCGTTCGCGGCGTTTCCGTCGAGATCGGCCAGGGCGAGTTCGTGGCGCTGATGGGCTCGAGTGGCTCCGGCAAATCGACCTTGATGAATATCCTCGGCTGCCTCGACCGGCCGAGCTCCGGCCGTTATTTTCTCGATGGAGAAGACGTGTCGTCGTTGAGCCGGGACGAGTTGGCGGACGTGCGCAATCGCAAGCTCGGGTTCGTTTTCCAGAACTTCAATCTCCTCTCGCGCACGTCGGCATTGGAAAATGTGGAGCTGCCGCTGCTCTATTCTGAGGTCGCGCTCACCAGCGAACAATTGCGCGAGAAAGCGGAACAGGTTTTGGCTTCGGTTGGGCTGGAGGGACGCGGCGATCACACGCCGAGCCAGCTTTCCGGCGGCCAGCAACAACGCGTCGCCATCGCACGCGCCCTCATCAACGATCCCGAAGTTCTGCTCGCCGACGAACCGACGGGGAACCTCGACAGCCGCACGAGCGTCGAAGTGATGGAGATTTTCCAGGCGCTGAACAACAGGGGCATCACCATCATCATGGTCACGCACGAGCCGGACATCGCCTCCTACGCGCGGCGAAATATCGTCATGAAGGATGGCATGGTGCGCGACGACATCGTGGTTCAGCACCGTTTGAACGCCGCGGCCGACCTGGAAAAGATGACCACGGGCGAAGCGTTGGAGGTCGCGGTATGACTCCGAAAAATTTTGCCCGCCGGATGCGGCTCCTGTCGACGTTCAAGATCGCCGCGCGCGCATTGCGGCGAAACAAATTGCGCTCCGCGCTGACTGCGCTCGGCATCATCATCGGCGTCGGCGCGGTCATCGCGATGGTCAGCATCGGCAATGGCGCGAAGGCGCAGGTCGAAGCGCAAATCGCGGGGCTGGGAGAGAACGTCATCCTGATTTTTTCTGGTAGCACAACGGCGAGCGGAATTCGAACAGGCTGGGGCGGCGCGGGCACGCTCAAGATTGAAGACGCGGAAGCGATCCGCCGTGAAATTCCGGCGGTGACTCTCGTGAGCGAAGAAGTTGTTTCGACCGCCCAGGTTATGGCCGGAAATCAAAATTGGTTCACGCGCATCTATGGCGAGTCCGCCGATTATTTCGACCTGCGGCAATGGCCTTTGGCGGACGGCGCGCCGTTCACCAACCAGGATGTGCGCAGCGCCAACAAAGTTTGCGTGATTGGCCGCACGACCGCCACCCAGATTTTTGGCAGCGAAGATGTTGTCGGCCAGGTCTTGCGGGTAAAGAACGTGCCATTCCAGATCACTGGCGTGCTCACGTCGAAAGGTTTGAGCTCCCAGGGCACGGACCAGGACGACATTGTGATCATGCCGTACACGAGCGCCATGAAACGCGTCCAGGGCGGCGGAACGACGTTGCGCAACATTAACGCGCAGGTCGCGTCGCCGCGAGATCTTCAACCAGTCCAGCAGCAGATCATTGCCCTGTTGCGGCAGCGCCATAACATTCGAGAAGGGCGCGACGATGATTTTACGGTCCGCAACCAGGAGGAAATTGCGGCGGCCCAGACCGCGACGACGGAAACGATGACGTACCTGCTTGCCGGCGTGGCCGTTATCTCACTCATAGTTGGAGGCATCGGAATCATGAACATCATGCTGGTCAGCGTGACCGAGCGGACGCGCGAGATCGGAACACGCATGGCGGTGGGCGCCCACGGACGCGATATCCTGACTCAATTCTTGATCGAAGCGATGACGTTAAGCATCGTCGGAGGGATTATGGGCATTGTCATGGGTATCATCGGCGCGAAAGCCATCGCGTTCGTGAAGAACTGGCCGTCACTCGTCTCGCCGACATCGATCATCCTGGCGTTCGTCGTCAGCGCCGGCGTCGGTGTGTTCTTCGGCTTTTACCCTGCGCGAAAAGCCGCGCAGCTCGATCCGATCGACGCGCTCCGTTACGAATAGCGCGGCTACGACTTCGGCTCACGGATTCGGCGCGACGGCACCCACTCGTCCCACTTTGATTCGTAGTCGGTGTAATGGATCAGGTGCACGCCATCCTTAGCCTGCAAAACTTTGGCCGGGTACCAATGCTTCTTCCAAAGCACTTCGACCTTCGTGCCGTTCGCGTAATGGGTTTGCTTGATCGCCTGGAGATCTTCCGGCGCGACCCAGAGGTCTTCATCGTCTTCGTAGCCAATAAAGTGGATCTTTAGCTTCTCGCCGCGTTCTTCGATGATCCGGCAGGCATACCAATCGCCGTTGCTATCCCGTGCCCTGGCCCGTTCCCCGACTCGCGAATCCCCTCGCGGTTTCGCCGTAGCCAAAACCATTTCCGCATCGAACGCTTTTGTGTGCGCGAAAGTGGAGCGCTGTTCTTCCGCCGCGTTCATGTCGGCTTCGACATGGGCGGCAAATTCCGAGAGCGTGACGACCCCATCGTGATTCAGATCGACGTAAGAAACGCCGCGCAGCGCGTCGAGCAGGGCCTCGGTGAAGGTCCAATGCTCGGTCGACGATTCGCTCGCGGCCGATGACGTCACGGCGGCATACGCGGGACCTTTCGATTGCTTCGTGATCGCGAGCCCTGCCTGGCCGGAATAGCAGCAATCGATCAGCCAGAGCACGCGACTGCATTTACTGCCGTTGATTTTCCCCGGGATCGAGTTGACTGACCAGCCCTCGACGTTGTCATCGCCCGCGTCGTAGGAAGCGAGAAAAACGTCGTTGCCGTCGTCCGACTTCGATCCGTGCCCGGCGTAGTAAACTATGAGGAGATCGTCGGCCCCTAGTTTCTTCAATTGCTCGGTGAACGCGCTGTCAATGCGCTGCTGGGTCGCTTGCTGGTCCTGGAGATAAACGATCTGGGCCCCGGGCACGCCCTTCTCTTTAAAGAAATCGACGAGCGTATTATCGCGCCGATTCTTGACCGGAAACGAGCCATAGGTCTCCGAATGTTTCCAGCTCAGAACACCGACGACGAAGATCCACGTTTTCTGTGGCTGCCAGCCGAGCTCTTTGGCGCCAATGACCTTCGGGAATAGTTGAAAAACGAAAAGGACGAACAACAAGCGCGCGATCGAGATTCTCATTTGCGGCCGCAATATATGGCATGGCGTTGACGATCAGCTACCGCTATCGGACTCTCGCTTATGTCGGAGCCGAATCGTTTTCAGAGACTGGTGGCGGAGGCAAAGAAGCAGATCACGGAGATTTCGCCGGGCGATGCGCGGGAGCAGACCGAGCTCGGCGACGCGGTTCTGATCGATGTGCGTGAGGACGACGATTGGCGGGAGGATCACGCCAAAGGCGCGAAGCATCTAAGCCGCGGTGTGATCGAATTGGAAATCGAAGAGCAGGTGCCCGATCTCAGGACTCCAATCATTTGTTATTGCGGCGGTGGCAGCCGTTCGGCGCTCGTGGCGGAGAGTTTGCAGAAAATGGGATACGAGAATGTTCGTTCCCTGGCCGGCGGGTTTCGGGCGTGGAAAGAAGCGGGTCTGCCCGGCGCGGGCGACTAGCTTTTAGCCGCCCACGGCCTGGTAGTGCCCGAGCCCGCGCTTCCACATGAAATGCGCGGCGGCCCACATAATGAACACCCAGCCGCTTTGAATAGCGAGCGCCTGGACCATCTCGGCGCCGCGCAGACGTTCCATGAAAATGGCGATCGGACAGAAAAGCTCGTAGTAAAAAGGGAGCCATTTCAGCGCGGCCTGGATGCCGGCCGGCATGATATCAACGGGAAACATTTGGCCGCCGAGAAAATATTCGAATGAGTAAATGATGAAAACGATCGTGGAAATCTCCAGGATCCAAAAAGCGAAGAGCGCGATCGTGTAGGTGATAAAAAACTGGATGAGCGCGGACATGACGAGCGAGAGGAACGCGCAGAAGTAAGTCGCCGCGTGGGACGGGAAGGTGAGATAATCGCGAAAGTAAAAAAGGATGAGCGCGATCGGCGGGATGGTGACGGCACTGAAAACGAGACGACCGCTGAGGAAAATGCTGAAGCGGTAGCCGAGGTAATTCAGCGGCTTGGTCAGGAATGAATTGATCTGGCCCTCGCGAATGTCGGAAGCGATCTGCCATTCGTCCTCGGTGGGCGTGACCAGGTTGGAGACGACGATGGTGAGCAGGTAGTAGTAGATCATCGAGCCGTAGGTGTAGCCGTGCATGCCGCCACCTGGCTCCTTGAAAACGGCGCGCCAGAGAAAGACGGTCCCCGCGAGCGGGATCAGGCCGAAGACCGCGCGCAGAAAATAATTCCAGCGATAAACGAACGTGTTCTGCAACCCGAGGTTGAAAACGGTGAGGTATTTTTTCACGCCGCGGATCTTTCGAGGTTTCGAATCGCGCGATTATGGATCGCGGAAAGAAAGACGAGCGCGGACACAGCGCCGATGAGGGCGAGGCACATGTCCTCCTGCGTGTCCCAGACGTCGCCCTGCGTGCCGAGAAAATCGGTTGCGGCCGAACCGCGGGCGAGCGCGGTCCACCATTCGACTAGTTCATAAAACGCGCTTATTCCCAGGCAAATCGAGACGACCAGGAACGGAAGCCAATTCTTCCGGTTCAGCACATTCAGTC
>JALYIN010000259.1 GCA_030775765.1 Verrucomicrobiota bacterium | reverse complement strand
ATCTTTACCAGTTGCATCGGATCGATTCGAAAGTGCCGGCGGAGGACTCGTTAGGCGCGCTCAAGGAAATGCGCGACGCCGGCAAAATCCGGCACGTGGGATTATCGGAAGTCGGGCCGGCGGAGATCGAGCGCGCGCGCAAGATCGTGCCGATCGTGACGGTGCAGAACCGTTACAACGTCGATGACCGCAAGTGGGACAACACGCTCAAGTATTGCGAGAAGGAAGGGCTTGGATTCATGCCCTGGGCGCCAGTCGGTGGCGGCAGGTCGACGATGGGCGCGGCGGTGGAAGCGGTCGCGAAGGAGCAGAACGCGACTGTGTATCAGGTAGCGATCGCCTGGCTGCTGCAACGGTCGCCGGTCATGTTGCCAATCCCGGGCACGTCGTCGGTTAAGCACGTCGAAGAGAATGTCGCGGCCGGAAAGCTGCGATTGACGGATGCGCAGATGAAGGCGCTCGGCGGGTAACGAACCAATGCGCTGATCTCCGGCCTCCGTTCTAGGGTTTGGCCGTTGTCGCGGGCGCGCTTGGCAGCGGACCTTTTGGGAACGGCATTTCGGGGATCGAGTTGGTGTTCTGGAACGCCGCGATCAACCATTTGCCCGATTGCTTCTGCACGAGCTGGGTCTGGATGCCCTGCTGGGGCGTAGGAATTCCTTGCGGTGTCCTGGCGCCGGTCATGGTCCAGCGGACATGGACCACGGCGGAACCGGGTTCGAGGAACCGGACGGTTACTTCGCCGATCTTGAGCACGCTTTCGTTGAAGACATAAACATACGCGTCAGTCAGCTTCATCTCGATCTGGGCGCGCCCTTTCCACCACCAGCCGACGACGTTCACACAGTCGCCATCTTCGGTGAACAACGCCGCATAGGCTTTCGCATCGTGGCGGTTCCATGCCTCCTGCTGTTGCACCTCCAACGCCCGAATGGCGCTCTCTTCATTCGCAGCCTCAGCGGCGCCGGCGATCCGCGCGATGGAGATAGTGAGCGCGACGAGGAAGAGCGTGAGAATATTCTTTTGCATGCGCGTGTGTGAGCAACCACGCCCTGGATGTCAACCTCGATCGCTCACTTCTTTCCCGGCTTGATTCGATGCGTGTTCTTGTTGCGCAGACCGTCGCGGGAATGTTCCAGGGTTAGTTTGCCTTTCGGTTCTTTCCGCAATTTTTGCGGCACCAGATCGCCGACGGGCCCTTTCGCGATCGTCGTTCCGCCGTCGACCACGTAGAGAGCGCCCGTCACGTAGCTCGCTTCGTCCGAGGCGAGGAAGGCATAGACGTTCGCCACTTCTTCCGGCGTCCCCCGGCGCGCCAGCGGCACCGCCTGGATCAGGCTTTTCTCCATCTCCTTGTCCATCGGGCCCGTCTCTTTGTGCGTCCAGGCTGTATCGATCGGTCCCGGGCAAACGCAATTCGCCCGCACGCCGTTCTGCGCCTGTTCCACCGCCACGCCGCGCATGAACGCGTGCATCCAGCCTTTCGTTCCGCCATACGGCGTGTTCTGCGCCAGGCCGATCATGCCGGATTCCGAGCCGGCCGAGATGATGTTGCCGCGCGTTTTTTGCAGATGCGGGAGCGCGAACCGCGTCATTATGAAGGCGGAACGAATGTTCATCCGGATCGTCTCATCGAAATCGGCGACCGGATAATCCTCGGTCATGGCGTTATCTAGAAACACGCCGCCGTTGTTTACCAAGACATCGAGCTGTTTGAATTTCCTGATCGCGAAATTGACGCATTCTTTCGCCGCGTGTTCTTCCGAGATGTCGGCGCCGAAGGCGAACGCTTTGCCGCCGTGGCCACGGATTGCTTTCGCCACGGCCTCGACCGGATCGTCCGGCAACCCGCACACGATCACGCGCGCTCCTTCTCGGACGAACTTGTGGGCAATCGCTTCACCGATGCCGGTCCCAGCGCCGGTCACAATTGCCACTTTCCCCTCGAGTCGTCGGTTATTCTCGCCCCCGGCAAAAAATTTTATCGCCATAACGAATTGAATTCGCGCCCAGCGGAATCTGCGCGTGCAAAGATTCTTCTCGAACTCCATGACCCTCCGACGCTAGCGTCAACCCACCAACCACTGAGACCCAGCTATGAAATTAAAAACCAGATTCGTTCTGCCTGGCGTTTGCGCGCTGGCTTTGCTCGCCGTCACCATCACCCGCGCGACAGCCGCCGAGATCAGCGGCGTTAAATTGCCAGACCAGGTCAGTGTCGCAGGGAAAAGTCTGAAGCTGAACGGCGCCGGACTCAGGCAGGCGACCATTCTTAAGGTCAACGTCTATGCCGCCGGGCTCTACTTGGAAAAATCATCAGGCGATGGCGAGGCGATCGCTAATTCGGACCAGGCTAAGAGCATTGAGATGGTCTTCATGCGCGACGTAAGCGCGAAGCAAATGGCGGAAGCGTTCGGGGAAGGGTTCGACAAGAACTGCGTGGCGGGGTGCGCCGAACTCAAGCCGCACCTCAGCAAGCTCCAAGGCCTGCTCAAGGACATGAAGAAAGGCGAAACCATGTCCGTTCATTTCCTGGGCGACAGCGTAGAACTCGCGATCCGCGGGCAAAAGGCGGGATCCGTCGGCGACAAGGCATTCAGTCACCAGTTGATTCGTTGCTGGATCGGAAAGAATCCGCCGAACTCTGGGCTGAAAGACGGTCTGCTCGGCGGGAAGAAGTAAGTCGAAGGTCGGAGTCCCGTCATCGTCCCGCGGCCGCGGGACTTCGTCGTGACCCGTATGAACGGCAGGTCACGCGTCCCACCTGCGCTTTCGCGAAAACTGTGATAATACTCGCGATGCGTTTTCGAACCTTACTGGCCGTGTTGTGCGCTTTCGGACTTCAGAATGCGCTGGGCGCGGGAGACGGACCTTACAAATTCCTCAGCGAAATTCCGATCGGCGGCGAAGGGGGCTGGGACATCCTCACTATCGATTCATCGGCCCACCGGCTTTACCTGTCGCACGCGACGAAGGTGGTGGTGGTCGACCTGGAAAAGAATGCGGTCGCGGGCGAAATCACGGACATGCCGGGAGTGCACGGGTTTATCGCGGCGCCGGAAGCCGGCTTCGGATTTTCCACGAACGGCAAGGAAAACAAAATCAGCGTGGTGGACTTAAAGACGCTAAAGACAATTTCAAAACTGGACAGCGGTGCGAACCCGGACGCGATCGTTTACGATTCGAAGCGGGGCGAAGTTTACGTTTTCAATCACAGTGGCAATTCAGCGACAGTGATCGATGCCAGGGCAGCGAAGGTGGTAGCCACGATTCCTCTCGGGGGCAGCCCGGAATTTGCGGCGGTCGATAGCGCGGCCGGCCGTATCTATATTAACATCGAGGACAAGAGCGAGGTAGAGGTGATCGATGCGGCCAAACACGAGGTGACGGCTCATTGGCCGCTCGCGCCCGGGGAAGAGCCGAGCGGGATCGCACTCGACGCGGCGCATCATCGGTTGTTCGCGACCTGCCACAACAACATGATGGAGATGGTCGACACGGAATCGGGTAAAGTGGTGGGAAGCGTGCCGATCGGCACGGGCGTGGACGGCGCGACGTTCGACGATGCGATGCAACTCGTGTTCGCTTCGTGCGGCGATGGCACGACAACGATTGCGAAAGAAGAAGGCCCGGACAAGCTGGCGGTGGCGCAGACGCTAAAGACCGAGCGCGGAGCGCGGACTATCGCGATCGATCCGCAGACGCACCGGATCTATTTGCCCTCCGCGCAATTCGAGCCGCCGGTCAGTCCCGCGCCCGGCGCTTCTCCATCGCGGCCGAAGATGGTGCCGAACACGATGAAGGTGCTCGTTTACGGACCGGCCACCTGATGCGGTAACGAGAGCGAAAATTCCGTCCATTCCGCGTCCGAGCGGACGAAGTGCGCGTCGCCACGATGGGCGCGGGCAATTTCTCGCGCAATGCTGAGACCGAGCCCGTGGCCGCCGGTCTCTTTGTTGCGCGAGGAATCGCTGCGGTAGAATCGCTCGAAGACTTTTCCCTGCGCGGCTGGCGGAATGCGCGGCCCGGTGTTGCGAATCGCGAGGACCGCATTTTCTCCATCGCTCGCGGCCGTGACCACGACGCGGCCGCCGGTGTGATTATGTTTAATCGCGTTGCCGAGGAGATTCATGATCGCGCGGCGGAGCAGGCGCACGTCGCCGGTGACCGGGAGTTGCGCCGGCAGATCGCACACGATCGTGAGTCCGGCTTGCGCCGCGAGAATCTCCGCGTCCTCGAGCAACTCGCGCACGAGCGCCACGAGA
This sequence comes from Verrucomicrobiota bacterium, assembly GCA_030775765.1. GTDB lineage: Bacteria > Verrucomicrobiota > Verrucomicrobiia > Chthoniobacterales > UBA10450 > AV80. The sequence continues at coordinate 3,478 of JALYIN010000259.1, read as the reverse complement.
TCGATCGGACTCTGTTCGATCGCGAGACGGCGATCATCCGTACGCGAAAGAAAGAGCAAACCATCGACGATCTGCGACAGCTCGGAACATTGCTCGATTAAATCCGAGAGCAGTTCGCGTTGCGCCGGCGGGATGGATTCGGAGCCGAGCGCCAGCTCCAGTTCCGCGCGCATCAGGGCGAGCGGCGTCTTTAATTCATGCGACGCATCGGAAGTGAAGCGCGTCACCTGCTCGAAGCTACGCTGCAAACGGTCGAACATCGCGTTCAAGACCAGCGCGAGGTTTCCGATCTCGTCGCCCGAGGCGGGCAGCGGAATGCGCTGATGCAGATCCGACGCGGAGATTTTCTGCGCCTGCACCGCGATCATGTTCACCGGTGCGGTCGCGCGATGCGCGATCCACCAGCCGCCGGCGCCGGCCGCGAGGATGATCAGCGGCAAAGTGAAGAGATACGCGGAGACGAGACCGAGCAGGCTTTCCGTTACGCCCCTGAGTTCGCGACCGAGCGCGAAGCGAATGTCACCAGCCTCGAAAACCGCGAAGCGCACCGCGCCGCTCTTCGTCTTCACATCGAAGAGCTTCCGGTTCCCGGCCGCGCGCAGGATTTCTTCGCTGCCGAGCTTCGGGCTGCGGTAAAGAAAATGTCCGTCGCGATCGTAGACCTCCACGTTTTGGATATGCACGGCCTGTTCGCGAAAAAACTCCTCGGTGTTATGCGGCTTCCGCCAGTCGAGCTGTTGTTCCGAAAGCTCGGAAATGAATTCGCGCGCCTCCGCCGAGATCTCGTCGTCGAGGTTTTCGCGCAGTTCCTTGCGCAGATACCAGGCGGCGCTTGCGCCGAAAAGAATCAGTGCGCCGGTCACCACCGCGACAGTCCAGAGCGCGACCCGGGCGCGCAGCGTGGTCGGTTTCATTTCGTCGCGCGCAGCGAATACCCGGTGCCGCGAATCGTCTGGAGCAGCTTCGGCGAATGCCCCTCGTCGATCTTCCGACGCAACCGCTGGATGCAGACCTCGACGACGTTCGTGCCGGTGTCGAAGTGATGCTCCCAGACGTGTTCGCAAAGCGCCGTCTTGGTGATCACGCGATCCGCGTGCGCCATCAGATATTCGAGCAACGCGAACTCGCGATTCGTCAGCTCGACTTTCGTGCCCGCGCGCGTCGCTTCGCGCGTGACGACGTTCAACGAAAGATCTGCGACCTGCATCACGGTCGCATGTTCGCCCGTCGCGCGGCGCACCAAAGCCCGCACTCGCGCGACCACTTCGGTGATCGAGAACGGCTTCGGCAAATAATCATCCGCGCCGAGGTTCAATCCCTCGACGCGCTCGTTCACGTTGCCGCGCGCCGAGAGCAGGAGCACCGGCGTGTTGATGTGCTGCCGGCGCATCTCGCGCAGAATGCTGAGGCCGTCGCGATTCGGCAGCATGATGTCGAGAATGACCGCGTCGTACGCTTCGTTCAGGATGCGCGCGAGGGCCTCGTTCCCATCGTGCACGAGGTCCGCGATAAAGTTTTCTTCCGCGAGACCTTTGCGCAAAAAGCTCGCGAGCTTCTTCTCGTCTTCGACCACCAGGATTCGCATCGCCGGGCAGATTAACGTGAAGCCGAGCGGCGCGCGAGACGCGTCGGAGAGATAACAGATTTGTAATTGTAACTCGTGTTGGACTGACAGATTGCGCGATTAGTGTGGCGGACATGAAAACAAAACTCAGTATCCTCACCGTCGTGGCCGCGATCTCGTTGACCGGCCTAACGACATCAGTATGGGCCGCGGCCGAAGAGACGCAGGCGCAATTGCAGGCGGAAGCGAAAGTGACCAAGGCGGACGCGGAAAAAACCGCGCTCGCGAAAGTCCCAAACAGCACCGTGAAAGATTCCGAACTCGAGCGCGAGCACGGCAAGCTGATCTGGTCGTTCGACCTGACGACTCCGAAGACCAAGGAGATCACCGAAGTCGCGGTGGACGCGAAGACCGGCAAGGTCATCGACGTGCACGTGGAAACGGCCAAGGACGAAGCGAAAGAAGCCGCGGAGGACAAGAAGGCTGAAAAGCACTAACTCACAAACGAGTGCTCCCTTGGGAGGTGTCAAACCGATACAAACATAAACGATATGAAATCACTTCATCACAAGTGCCCTGTCATTCTTGTCATATTCTTTTGCGGTTTGAGCCCCCTCGGGAGCTCACTTGTCGCTCGCGCTCAAAGCGCGCCGCCTGAACCGGCCGCGGGGGGGAACGCAAGTCCTCAGCCCTCCGCACCGGCCGTGGTGCCGGCGACGCTGCAGGAAATCGAAGCTCATGCCGAAGGAATCTTCGATGTGGCGCCGCAAGACGACTGGCAGGCGATCACCCAGCATACAACCGCGATTGCCAAGGCCTGGGCCGCTTACCGTTCGCAGGCAGCCGCTGACCGCGTGCCGCAACAGTCGCAGGACGCGCTGGCTCTGGCTCTCGAGCGATTGCAAAAAGCGGAAGCGGCCAAGGATAAAATCGGCGCGCTCCGTGCCAGTAATGAATTGATGTTCGCAGCCTTTGATGTTTACGAGGTGTATCACCCCGCTGTTCCTGCCGACATTGGCCGGCTGGATGCGCGGGGACAGCAGTTGATCATCAATTTACTGGCGGACGATCTGGCTTCCGCAGGCAAGAGCCTGGCGCAAACGAAACTGATCTGGGCCAGACTCAAGCCGGTCGTCCTCACCAAACAAGGCACGGATGCGGCGGCGAAATACGACGCGAGCCTCCAGCTTCAAACCGACGCGATGACGGCGAAGGATTTGGTCCGTCTCAAAACGGGTGCACAGCAAGGGCTCGATATCGTGGACGTAATGGAAAAACTTTTCTGAGCGGTCGTGCGATAACTCAGTTCAGCTTTTCGAAGCGCGGCGCGCTGGTTCTCATTGCAGTGGCGAGCTGCGGAATCGGCCGGCAGCTCGCGGCGCAATCGGAGTCCGCGGCGGCCTTGCGCGTTTCCGCTTCGCGCATTCCGGCCGCGCGGCTCGAGTCGCTTCCGTTCGATTTGCGGCGCGGGATCGGGCCGGATGAAGCGGCGTTGATCGCGACTTATTTGAATCCGGCTTTGCGCGCGGCGCGGGCGCGGCGCGGACTGGCGCTGGCGCAAATCGTGCAAGCGGGCGTGCTGCCGAATCCGCAGGTGAGCTACAGCCGCGATTATGTGACCAACAATATTCCGGGCAGCGTGACGGCTTACAACTTCACCGCCGGTTGGGAAGTGACTTCGCTCCTGCCGCTCCTGCCGAGACGAGCGGCCGCGCGCGCGAACCTGCGCTCGGTCGATCTCGATATCGCGTGGATCGAGTGGCAGCTCGCGGAGACGGCGCGCATCTCGGTGTATCGCGTGATCGCTTTGCGTGAGCAGGCGGCGAGTGCGCGGCAGGCCGCGGGGCAATTGGCGGAGAGCGCGAACACTTTGAAACGCGCAGTCGAGGCGCATGAGAAAACGGTGGTCGATTA
>JALYIN010000258.1 GCA_030775765.1 Verrucomicrobiota bacterium | reverse complement strand
ATCCGACCGTTTTCTATTACGCGCACCGGAGGGGCTGGCATTTTCTGGGAGATGGAGTTTACGACGGGAACCCGCTCGACAGTGCGCAGATCATCGCGAATCTCGAAAAACTCCGGAGCCGCGGGGCGACCCATCTCGTTTTTTACGCGGGCACGCAATGGTGGCTCGATTATTATAAGGAATTCGCCGACCACCTTGCGACGACGGCCACGCTCGTCGAACAAACGCCGCAATTCACTATCTACCGACTCCAGCCAGCGCCATGAATTCTGCTTTCGAAATTCGCACCACAACGGAAGCCGACGTGCCGATGATTCTGAGCTTGATCCGCGAGTTGGCGGAATACGAACGCGCGCCGGATGCGGTGGTCGCGACCGAGGCGGGGCTGCGCGAAGTGTTGTTCGGGCAAGAACGTTCCGCGGAAGTGCTGCTCGCGTCGGAAAACGGGGAGGCGGTTGGATTCGCCGTTTACTTCTTTAATTTTTCCACCTGGTTGGGCCGGCCCGGACTTTACCTGGAGGATCTATTCGTTAGGCCAGCGGTGCGTGGGAAAGGATTTGGCCGCGCGTTACTGGAGCGACTGGCGCAAATTGCGAAAGAGCGCGGATGCGGGCGAATGGAGTGGGCCGTGCTCGACTGGAACGACCCTGCGATTCAATTCTATCGCAAGCTTGGCGCGGAACCGATGAATGAGTGGACGGTGTTCCGATTGACGGAGGAGGGGATTGCCAGATTAGCTTCAAATTCCTGCTCGTGATCATGATCCTGCTCCTGATCTTTCGGGACAGGCGTCCGGCTCAAGGAAGGATCATGAGCAAGATCAAGATCATGGGCAGGAGCGAAACTAGAGCTTCGCAAACGCACGAACCGGAAAGGTGCCCATGCCTTTGACCTTCACGGGCACGGCGAAGAAACGCGCGCCGCTATCTGGAATGGCATCGAGTCCGCACATGTGCTCGACGATGGGAATGCCCGCGCCGAGCAACGCGGAGTGAACGGGCCGCGTTCCGTCGTCAGTCGAGTCGATATTGAACGAATCGATGCCCACGAGCGTGACGCCGGCGTCTACGAGAGAGTTCGCCAATTCGCCGGTGAGATTGGGATGGCTTTCGAAATATTGATCGGTGCGCCAGTGCACGTCCCAACCGGTGTGGACGAGGAGCGCCTTGCCGCGCAGCGTTGCGAGATCGATCGGCAGCCGGTCGATGGCACGGTCGCGGCGATGCGTTACCCGAACGACGACGCAATCGAGATCGGCGAGCGTTTCGAGTTTCAGCTGCGAAAGATCGTCGCCTTCAGGATAACGATGGAACGGGCTGTCGAGATAGGTCCCGGTGTTCGCGACCATCTCGATTTTGCCGATCTGGAATTCAGTTCCCGGAGCGTAACGCGCGCGGGAAGCTTCGCGGCTGAGGTAATCACAGATGATCGGCGCGGGAAGCCCTTTGTAGGTGATCATGCCGTGCTCGACGGCGTGGCTCAGGTCGATGAGCTGCGAATTGGCGGACAGACGCGACACAGCCGAAGATGGCATCGCCTATCGACGAAACAAGAAGCGCCGAGATGAAGATCGAAGATTACGCGTTTTTGAGCGACACGCAGACCGGGGCTCTGGTCGGGCGCGATGGTTCCGTGGACTGGCTGTGTTTCCCGCGCTTCGATTCGGGCGCGTGTTTTGCAGCGTTGCTCGGCGATCGGGAGAACGGCCGGTGGTTGTTCACTCCAAAAGAGGAGATCACGGCGACCCGGCGGCGTTACCGCGACGGAACGCTGATCCTTGAAACCGAAATCGAGACGGCGAGCGGCGCGATTCGGTTGATCGATTTCATGCCGCCGCGCGGGAAAAATCCGGACATCGTCCGGATCGTCGAAGGCCTCCAGGGCAGCGTCCAGCTGAAGATGGAATTAATCGTGCGGTTCGACTACGGCCGTGTGATTCCATGGGTGCGCAAACGCAATGGTGACCTCGAAGCGATCGCCGGTCCCGACGGGCTTATCCTGCGCACGCCGATCGAAACGCGCGGCGAAGATCTCACCACGGTCGCCGAATTCACCGTGGCGAAAGGCGATCGCGTCCCGTTCGTGCTGACCTGGTTTGCGTCGCATGAAGAACAGCCGCGCGCGATCAATCCGGAACATGCCCTGGAGGAAACGAGCGCCTATTGGCAACAATGGTCGGAGAAGTGCGAGCCGCACGGTGAGTGGCACGAGGCGGTAGTGCGTTCGCTCATCACCTTGAAGGGACTCACCTACGCGCCGACGGGCGGCATTGTCGCGGCCGCGACGACGTCGCTGCCGGAGGAAATCGGCGGGGTGCGGAATTGGGACTACCGGATTTGCTGGCTGCGTGATGCGACCTACACGCTCTACGCGCTGATGAATGCCGGTTATCTCGATGAAGCCCGCGCCTGGCGCGAATGGCTGCTGCGCGCGGTCGCGGGCAGCGCGGCGCAAATGCAAATCATGTATGGGGTCCACGGCGAGCGGCGGCTGATCGAATACGAGATTCCGTGGCTGGGCGGCTACGAAAACTCGAAGCCGGTGCGAGTGGGGAATGCCGCGTCCGAACAATTTCAACTCGATGTTTACGGCGAAATCCTCGCCGCAATGTACGTCGCGCACCGGGCCGGGATCGAAACGAGCGAAGCGGATTGGCGATTGCAGGTCGCGCTGATGAAGTTCCTGGAAACGAAATGGCGCGAGCCGGACGAAGGGATCTGGGAAGTGCGCGGCGGGCGGCAACAGTTCACGCACTCGAAAATGATGGCGTGGCTGGCGTTCGACCGGGCGGTCAAGCTGGTGGAGCATTGCGACTGCGCCGCAACGGAACACCACGAACGCTGGCAACAAATCCGCGACGAGATCCACGCGCAGGTCTGCGAGCAGGGTTACAACGCGAAGAAGAAAGCCTTCACCCAGGTCTATGGCGGGGAGGAATTGGACGCGAGCCTGTTGACGATGCCGCTCACGGGATTTCTGCCGATCGACGACGAGCGCGTCGTGAGCACGATCGAAGCGATCGAGCACGAGCTAATGCGGGACGGTTTCGTGCTGCGTTATCGGACCGAGCGGAAGGTGGATGGATTGCCCGGGTCCGAAGGCTTGTTTCTGCCGTGCTCGTTCTGGATGGCGGATTGCCTCCATCTCATGGGCCGAACAGAGGAGGCGCGGAAACTCTTCGAGCGCCTGCTGAAATTGCGGAACGACCTGGGCCTTCTCTCCGAGGAATACGATCCGCGCGCCAAACGACAGCTCGGCAATTTTCCCCAAGCCTTTACCCACGTCGCACTCGCAAACACCGCGAACCTTCTCAACGGCGGTCGA
>JALYIN010000257.1 GCA_030775765.1 Verrucomicrobiota bacterium | reverse complement strand
GCCTCGGAAATCCGGGTGCGGAATACAACGGCACCCGGCATAACGTCGGCTTCGACGTCGTCGATCGTCTCGCGAAGGAGTGGCGCCTCGCCTGGCAGCATACCAAGAGCTGGCACGCCCTTTGGGCAAAAGGTGAGAAGGCGATCCTCGTCAAGCCGACGAGCTATATGAATCGCAGCGGAGAACCGCTTCAAGCCGTGGCGAATTTCTACAAGATCCAACCCGCGGAGATTCTTGTGGTGCTCGACGACATGGCCCTTGAGCTCGGGCGCCTGCGCATGCGTCCCGACGGCGGCACCGGCGGGCACAACGGGCTCGAGTCGATTATTGTCCAGCTCGGCACTGAAGAAATTCCCCGACTTCGCGTCGGGATCGGCGCGGCACCCAGGGAAGGCGCGGTCGATTATGTCTTGGGCCGGTTCTTCGAAGAAGAGCGTCCGCTCGTCGAAAAATCGATCGTCCGCGCGGCCGAGGCGGTGAAATGCTCGATTGACAACGGCCTGCTTTCCGCGATGAACCTGTTCAACAAAAACCAAGACCCGCCCGAGAGTGGGCCAAAAGAATCATGAAGAATCGTTATGAAGCTTTGCTCGTGCTGAACACACAGGGCAAGGATGACACCGTGAAGGACGTGGTAGATCGCCTCGAGTCCGAATTCCAAAAGGAAGGCGCCGAGATCGAGCAGGTCCAGAAGATGGACAAGCGCCCGTTTGCCTACGTCGCCGGCGAGCTCGATGCCGGGCACTACGTGAATTTCATTTTCCACGCCGACTCGCAGCTGATCACCAAGCTGCGCGCGAAGTTCAAGCTCGACCCGGAAGTTTACCGGCAGCATTACCAGAAGCTGCGCCCGAAGCAGGAGAAGAAAGAGCGGTCCCCGAAAAAGTTGGCCGAGGCCACCTGATTCCGCTAGAAAAGCGGCATGGCCAGTTTCAATAAAGTCATCCTTCTCGGAAACCTCACCCGCGATCCCGAGGTCCGATACACCCCCAAGGGAACCGCCGTCACGGACCTGGGTCTGGCGGTGAACCGCACTTACACGGCGGATAACGGCGAGAAACGCGAAGAAGTTACATTTGTGGACGTGACCTTTTGGGGACGAACCGCGGAAGTTGCGGGCGAATATTTAAAAAAAGGCCGCCCGGTTTTTGTCGAGGGTCGGCTTCAGCTCGATTCGTGGGATGACAAGACGTCCGGACAAAAACGGACCAAGCTCAAAGTCATCGGGGAAAATATGCAAATGCTCGGTGCTCCCCGTGGGGGTGGAGGTGGCGGCGGTGGAGATGAGGAAGGTAGTTCCAGTGCGCCTCGTTCCAGCAGCCGGCCCGCTCCGCCACCGAAAGCAGCTCCCTCCGCGCCGGACGACGACGAGATTCCGTTTTAGCGCTTTGGCCTGGTAGAGTGCGGCTCCGTCGAGCCGCGCCATTAAATCGATGACCCCCACCGAAGCCTGCATCGCGCTCAACATGCTTCCAAGCATGGGGCCGGTGCGGCTCCGCAGGTTGCTGGAGGTTTTTGAGACGCCGGAGCGCGTGCTCATTGCGCGGCGCGATGCCTTGCGCGCGGTGGAAGGAATCGGCCGCGATGTCGCCGATCAGATAACGAACTGGGAGACAATCGTTGATCTGCCCGCGGAACTGCAACGCATCCAGGACTTCGGCGCGACCGTCATCACGGGCGAGTCGCCGCTCTACCCACGTCAGCTCCGCGAAATCCACGCGCCGCCCATCGTGCTTTACGTCTGGGGCGAACTGCTGGAGCGCGATCAACATGCCATCGCAGTGATCGGATCGCGGCGCACCACGCATTACGGGCTGGCGGCAGCGAAGAAACTTTCCTACCAGCTTGCCTACGCCGGTCTCACCGTGATCAGCGGTCTCGCCCGCGGGATCGATACCGCGGCGCATCAAGGCGCGCTCGCCGCGAAAGGCCGGACGATCGCCGTGATCGGCTCCGGGTTGTCGAAGTTGTATCCGCCGGAGAACGCGGCCCTCGCGGAAAAGATTCGGAGCGGCAACGGCGCCGTCGTTTCGGAATTCTCGATGGCGATCGAGCCTGACCGCCAGACCTTCCCGATGCGCAATCGCATCATTAGCGGCTGGAGCCACGGGCTATTGGTGGTTGAGGCTGGATTGAACAGCGGCGCGCTGATCAGCGTCGCGCAAGCGTTGGAGCAGGGCCGCAACGTTTACGCCGTGCCCGGCCATATCAACGCGCCCAGCGCGCAAGGCTCGAACCGGTTGATCCAGCAGGGGGCGAAGCTCGTAATGGACGCGAGCGATATTCTCGACGACCTGCAAATTCTTCTTCCCGAAACAAAACCTTCGCCGGAAGCCGCAGTGCGTGCGCTGCCGGAGTTGAGTGAGGAAGAACGTCGCGTTTACGATGCGATCCGCGAGACCGAAACTTCGATTGACGACATCGCCACAAAAGCCGACCTGCCGAGCGGTGCCGTTTCATCGACGCTGTTACGCCTTGAATTGAAGCGCTTGGTAAAACAGCTCCCCGGGAAATATTTCGTGAAGCTCGGGTAGCGGTGACGCCTCGTCGGTAGCCGCTTCGTTTGAGCGAAGCGGTTGTAGGGTTCGCTGTCTCAGCGATGATGTGATGCGCTGAGACAGCGCACGCTACAACGCCCGCACGTGGGCGGCACATTGATGAAAGCCATTCGCCTTACCGCAATCGGCTCGCCGCTGGAAGAACAGGGGATCGAAGATCCGCCGGTTAGGCAGCGCGATGTCTTGATCCGCGTTCGCGCGGCGGGCATCTGCCATTCCGATGCGCATTACCGCGC
>JALYIN010000256.1 GCA_030775765.1 Verrucomicrobiota bacterium | reverse complement strand
CATCAGCGCCCGGTGGAAAAACGATTCGAACTGGAATTTCGCCAGGGCGGGAAAAATTCCGTTCGCGGCCAGCGCTTGCGCGGCCCAGAACAGGCCGGGCGCTGCCAGCGCGCCGAAAAGGATTGTGGCCGCGAAATAAGCGAGCAATCTGGCTGTGTCTTTCAAGCGGCTAATGTAAGATTCGCGCCGGATGCGCAGTCAACACATATGGACTGAGAAAGATGCCGAGGGCCGCAAGCGCGAAGTGCGCGTCACGAAGTTCGGCGGCGTCTGGCGTGTCCAGGCCAAATACGCGGACGAGCCGGAGTGGACCTACTACGACCGGCCCCTGCTCGACGATCTGCTGAAGCTCAAGGACGTCGTCTTCCGGAAATATCAACGCCGACGGGCCGCGGTCGAAGATCTGGAGTCAATCGAGAAGTTGCTGCGTCAGTATGCGGCACATGACTAGGGAAAAGATAGTCGGTAATATGCTTAAACGGTTTATGAATTTAAGGTTGCGAAAGCTATTACGTCGATGAGCAATAAACTATTTTGGCTGCACAGGTCGGCATCGTCATGACGGCGACGCCGAAAAAAGCCCGCCTGGACATCTTTCTGGTGGACCACGGATTCTTCCCGAGCCGGGAACAAGCCCAGCGGGCGATCATGGCCGGTGAAATCAGAGTAGGGGAGGCAGTCGTGGACAAGGCGTCGGTAAAAGTCGCCTCCAATGCCGCGGTTTCCGTCCGGGCGCCAGCGCCGTACGTCGGTCGCGGCGGAGTAAAGCTGGAAGGCGCTCTAACGCATTTCGGTCTTGAGGTGAATGGACTGACGGCTCTCGATATCGGGGCCTCGACCGGCGGATTTACCGATTGCCTGCTCCAGCGCGGCGCGGCGAAAGTCTATGCGATCGATGTGGGGCATGGCCAACTCGCCTGGAAAATCAGGAACGACCCGCGCGTGATCGCCCGCGAGAAACTCAACGCACGTTTTCTCAGCGGCGCCGATGTTCCGGACCGGATCGACTTTTGCGTCATCGATGTTTCGTTTATTTCGCTGACTTTGATCTTGCCGAACGCGTTCGAGTTGGTAACTCCCAACGGGATGATCCTCGCCCTCATCAAACCACAGTTTGAGCTGCAGGCTGGGGACGTGGGGCGCGGCGGCATCGTGCGCGAGCCGGCTTTGCACGAGAAAGCGCAGGAGAAAGTCCGAGACTTCGTGCGCGAAGCGGGCCATGAGGTGGTGGGCATCGTTCCATCCGGCATTACCGGAACGGATGGAAACCAGGAATTCTTCATATGCGTCCGAAAAAAATCGGCTTAACCGCTCACACCGGTAAACCCGGCGTGACGGAGTTGACCCGGACGCTGGCTACGGAGTTGGAACGGGCCGGCTTGACGGTCTTGCTGGAGGAGAAAACAGCCGCGTTGGCCGGGCTCCCGGAAGGGCGCGCCATCCCGGACCTGGGCCGCGAAGCGGACCTGCTCGTTGTCCTCGGCGGCGACGGGACGATTCTTCACTTGGTGGGCCAGCTCGGCGACAACATCAAGCCGGTCTTCGGCATTAACATCGGCGCCCTCGGATTCCTGACCTGTTCGAATTCCAGCGCCTACGCGGAAGCCGTCCAATGCATTGCCGCTGGCAAAATGACTTTCAGCGAGCGCACCTTGCTCGAGGTCGCGGTGAAAGCTCCGGACGGCGAAAGTCCCACCATGACCGGGCTGAACGATGTCGTCTTCAGCCGCGGCGAGGTTTCCCGCTTGATCCGCCTCAAGGCGAGTGTGAATGGCGAGGAGCTGACCGAGTTCAGCGCTGACGGACTGATTGTTGCCACGCCAACTGGATCCACGGCCTACTCGCTTTCCGCCGGCGGGCCGATTCTGGCCCCGGAATCCGGCGCGTTTGTCATCACGCCGATCTGCCCGCACGTGCTGACTAATCGTTCGATCATCGTGGACGAAGATGCCGTGATCGAGATCGAAGTCACCGAGCGCGATTATCCGGTCTTTATGACGGTGGATGGCCGTGGGCCGTTGCGGATCGAAACCGACACGCGCGTGGAAATCAAAAGGTCGAGCCGCGTCCTGCCGCTGGCGTCACTGCCGGGCGTCTCGTTCTTCGGCGTTGTCCGGCAGAAACTGAAGTGGACCGGAAGTAATATCTGAGACGCCACGAACGCGCCGACCTCGATTCAAGACCCGGCCTGTCGGCGATCTGTCGATGTGAGTACGAGCGCGATCTTTGCGATTATCCACGAACACCGCGACTCCGTCCTCGCGCTCCGTATCGTCTTCAGCATTCTGTTGGCGATCGTTTTTCTCAGCGGGCTCTACATCTTCCGGATCCGCAACCGGCTGTTCGATCGCGACCCGCAAGTCACCGGTGACCATTACGGCGCGCGGAACCTGCGGCTCTGGCAAGTGATTCTCGTCTGGGTCCTGGCCATGGATCTCTTGATCATGGCGCTCGTCAAACTCTGAAGAGGGAGCCCGCGGGCCAATGGCCTAACGAGTCGGCCCGAACGCCGGGTTAGGGCAGGTTGTAAACTTCCACGACCACGGTGCCGGATGCGCCGTTGGCGCTGCCGACAATCGCCGTGAAGGCGCCCCCATGGAGCGTGATCAGGATCGCCGACTCTCGATCGTTCGTCGGCGCGAGCGACGTCCCCGAGATCGCGGGCTGCTGGGTATCCTTCCAATCGTTGTTGGAGGCCAGCAACGTCCCCGAGGCGTCACGCAATTCTACTATCGGGTCGGCCAGCGGATCGCTGATCCCAAAGGCAGAAAGCGATGGGCCGAGAGCGCGCACCAGGATCGAAGTGCCGACCGGTCCGGTTCCGCCCACCACAAAACCCGCGATCAAAACGTCACCGGCGCCACGGACAAAACCGCGCGTGCTGATATTCAGCAAGTGATGCTGCGCCGGCTCGACCGCGAGGAACTGTGGCG
>JALYIN010000255.1 GCA_030775765.1 Verrucomicrobiota bacterium | reverse complement strand
CCGCCGAGAGGCGGCGCACGGTCGCCACTTTTCCCAGATCAATTATGGTCACGGGCGAATTGTCCGACGGCGAAAAAGCAAACGAGGTCGCAGCCTGATCGTCTATCATGTTGTTCGCGGCCGTGAGATCGCCACCCGAGCTGACATAGAGAGAGCGCGCCTGGCTGCGGACGTTGTAGTTCATCAGCGCGAAGCTCGCTTGCGGACTGAGAGTGGATTTCGAGGTGGCAGAAACTTTGTCCGAGGCGGTATCAGGGACTTTTTGAAGGACAATATCCGATGCGAAGACGGTCGAGGCAGAGACCAGAAGGCAACCGGAAAACTTGGTAAAGGCAGAGGCGAGTGTTCTCATAATTTCCATATCTACAAAAACGATAGTAGGACTTTTTTCCCGGCCCAGCAACAAAAATCTTTGCCGGCTACAAATATTTTTCCGGCGGTAAGGCAGCTGTTTCGAGCGGGACTTGCATCGTCCCACACGCGCCAAGAAATAGCACGATAAATCGAAGCTAGATGTTCCCCGGCGCTCGCAAGCCCAGGCCGTCCGCCAAATTCGCCGTGGAGTCCTTAAATCGGAATACGCATGCGGCGCTAGGAAATAAAAATGACCGCAGAGGGATCGACAGGCCGATCCACTCTGCAGATCCAGCCCCGCTTTTGTTGGGCGCGGAATCAATGGATTCTAAGTCGCCTGAAGGCGACTTCGCAACCTCGCGTGCCCCAGCCCCGGGCGATTTTTGCCGGGTCGACGACGTGGTCTCTAGGGGGTCGAGCCATTCAGAGGGCGTGGCGTAACGCCGAACCATCAGGACAGGATCGGCGAAGCAAACGGCGGAAAAGCACACGACTGCAACGATGATGAGGAAGAGTTTCCGAATCGCGAACGGGTAGATGCTGATTAAAATCATGCTTCTTATGATATTTATAAGCACCGGATATGCCAAATTTGATTGTTCCGACCGCCGTCGCTTAGCAGTTAACTCTGCCGCAAAACTCCGCAAGCCTTAGCGTGCAATCAAAGATCGAGCGAAACTCAGGTTCTGCTGCGCCTGGATGAAATCGGGCTGGATGCGCAAAGCCGCTTCATAATGAGCCATGGCGGCATCGTATTCTCCCGCGCCGCAAAGAAGATCAGCCAACTCCTTGTGAGCGATTTGAAGGTTCGGGTTCAGGGAAAGGCTACGTTCGTAACGAACACGCGCTTCTTTCAAAAACCCTTTTCTGACGAGGAGCCCAGCGAGATTCGATTCGCATTTGGCGTTGCCTGGATTGAGCGTGAGAGCGCGTTCGTAATGCGCGATCGCGTTGTCGGCATCTCCAAGATCGCTCCAGGCAAGCCCGAGGAAAAATTCCGCCTCGGCGAGCCCGGGGTTCTTGCTCAGGGCCAACTCGTATTTTTCGACGGCTTTCTGGGTCTGGCCTGCTTGATGCAACGCCTTGCCATAATTCAGTTGCGCCTGCGCATCCCTCGGAAGGATCTCCGCAACCTTAGCGGTGCGCTCCAAGGCCGGGACGACCCGACCGCCGAGCTGAGCAGCGCACAAAGCTGCGACTGGGATAACCAGCACCGCCCAGCGAAGGCCATGCCGCACCCAGGCCGGCCAGGCGCGCGGCACGGGGGGCGTCGAGACGCCGCTTTCGCCGATGCCGAGCATGGCGCGGGTTTGGGTTTCGCGAACCTTCCAGATGAATCCATCGTAATAAAAGTGAAGCAGCGCGGATGCAGTCACGACCCCGATGAGGATATGCTTTATCCCTTCGACGGAGACACCCGACGTCGTTAGGGCGATTGATCCGTAGGCAAGGACCAAGCCCACGTAGACCCCAATAAGCGAACCACTGCGCCGAAAAACAAAACGCATGAAGCCACGGATGCTTTCGTCGCGTTCTACGCGGACGCGATTGTAGATCCAAACAATCGCGAGGTATTGGACATCGTGGAACACCTCGAAGAGAGCGATGCCAACGAGGATATTTTGGACGCCGTTGTTACAGTACCACCAGAAGGCAATGCTACTGACCAGCAAGGTGATCTTGATCGGGCTCACGATGCTGGCGGTATTCCAATCTTTCCATTGTCGCCACAGGAACAGCACCGTCACACCCGCGAGAGCAAACAGAACGCCGGATCGCAGGTAGAGCACCAGCGCTGGCGGGACCACCGGACCGCCGCTTTCGTAATACAGGTCAAGACAAGTCCGAAAACGCATCGGCGACAGAAGCACCGCGCCAAGGAACCAGGAGAAACAAAGCGCGAGATCGACCCGCGCGCGGGGGGCAGCTTTGCCCGAAGCCTTCGCGTCATAGATTCGGCAGAAGCCGTAGGTTTGCATCATCCCGTGCCAGATTCCCCAAGCCATCGCGACCAGCTGCACCGCCTGGATGTTGTAACAGGACGACCAAACGCAAACAGCCAACAGCACCGCAGGAGCGACGATGAATCGAATCTTGAATCGGGCAAAGAGCGCGCGGTCGCCGTAGGCTCGGATCATTCCCGGTAAGTGGTGCCCCATGGCTCCAAACGCGCCTACAAAAAGAAAGATATCCTGTGCGCTCCAGCGTGCCTGGGCAGCCGTGAAAAGCGGGATAAGCAGCACTGGCGTGCCAACGAACAGGAGAAGAT
>JALYIN010000254.1 GCA_030775765.1 Verrucomicrobiota bacterium | reverse complement strand
CCTTAGGGTAATACAACACTTACGCCGTAAGCGTGGATTCCTTGAGGCGCTCCTGGAGAGCGGCGACCTGAAGGGATTTGATCATTTCGTCGAGGTCGCCTTCCATGAAACGGTCGAGGTTGTAGAGCGTCAAGCCGATGCGGTGATCGGTGACGCGGTTCTGGGCGTAGTTATAAGTCCGGATTTTTTCTTCGCGGCCGCCGGAGCCGATCTGGTTTTTGCGATGCGCGGAATACTTCGCTTCCTCTTCGCGCTGCTTCTCCTCGAGCAAACGGGCGCGCATGATCTTGAGCGCTTTTTCCTTGTTCTTCTGCTGGCTGCGCCCGTCCTGGCAGCGAACAATCCGGCCCGTGGGAATATGCATGATCTGGACGGCGGAATCGGTCGTGTTCACGCCTTGACCGCCGGGGCCGCCGGAGCGGCAAACTTCGATCCGCAGGTCTTCCGGTTTTAATTCAAGATCGACTTCTTCGGCCTCGGGAAGCACGGCGACGGTGGCGGTGGAAGTGTGAATGCGGCCCTGCGCTTCGGTCGCCGGAACCCGCTGGACGCGGTGCACGCCGCTTTCAAAACGAAGTGTCTTGAACACGTTCTCCCCCGAAACTTTGAAAATCGACTCCTTCAATCCGCCCAATTCCGAAGGACTCGACTCGAGATCTTCGATCTTGAGGCCCGCGGTTTCCGCGTACCGGTTATACATCCGGTAAAGATCGGCAGCGAAGATCGCGGCTTCGCTGCCGCCCGTGCCGGCTCGGATCTCGACGATTGCGTCGCGATTTTCATTTTCGTCCGGAGGCAGAAGCGCGATTTGGAATTCGCGTTCGAGGTCAGAGAGACGTTTCTGGAGATCCGGGATTTCGTCCTCCGCCATGGCGGCGATCTCAACGTCATTCGAGGCCGCCAGTTCGCGGTTCTGGTCCAATTGCTCACGCGCGATTTCCAGTTCGCTCCACCGCGCCAGCAATTGTTTCACGCTGGAATGTTCCCGCATGATCTCACTGGCCCGCTTCCGGTTCTCAAAAAGAGTCGGGTCGGCGATCTCGCGTTCCAGTTCCGCGAACCGCTCGCGTTTGCGTTCGACTAAGGATTTAAAGTCCATGGGTGTTCTGTGGCCGCGATCGGTGATCGCGAATCGGCCGGGATCGACGATCCCGGCTACAGTTCAGCTAAACTTTCCGCGGGGCGCTGGCGCGCGTGGCTTTGGTGCCACCGTAACGCCGCGCGAACTTCTCCACGCGTCCGGCCGTATCGACGAACTTCTGTTCCCCGGTGAAAAACGGATGGCACGCCGCGCAAATGCCGATTTTGATGTCCTGCTTGGTCGAACGCGTGTGATAGACAGCGCCGCAAGCGCAGACGATATCGGTCTCGTGATACTCAGGATGGATGTCCGCTTTCATGTTTGGAAACGAGGGGCGAACTCTAGCGCGCTCCGGCTCTCGCGCAAGAGATGAAATCGGACGACGCCCTGCTGGCCGCCTGGGAAGAAACGCTGGCGCAAAAACGGGACGCTCCCGCAATCTTCGATACGGGCGGCGAAGTGCGGCGGACCTTTGCCGACATCGAGAGCCGCGCCCGCGAATGGGAAGGCAAGATCGAAGACGACGCGGTCTATCCCATTGATCATGGGAACCAGCCGGACTGGCCTTCACTCTTGTTGGCGGCGTTGCGGCGGAAGGTGGTTGCTCTTCCGTTGGAAAGCACAATCACCGTGTCTCAACGGGAGGCCGCTTTGCGGCTGTGTAAGGAGGGCGATTGGGACGCGCCTCGTCCTGTCCTGCTCAAGCTGACCTCCGGCACGACCGCGGCGCCGCGGGCGATTCGTTTCCGCAGCGAGCAACTCCTCGCCGATTGCCTCCAGATTTGCGACACGATGGGAATCACCAGCAACGACGTAAATTTTGGCGTTATCCCGCTCTCGCACTCCTACGGCTTCAGCAACCTTGTCACGCCGCTGCTGGTCCGCGGCGTTGGGATGGTTTTAAGCCGCGACCGGATGCCCCGCGCTGTGCTCGACGATCTCGCGCGCACGGGCGCTACGGTTTTCCCCGGCATGCCTGTGTTCTACCAGGCGTTCTGCGAGATGGAGAATGCGCCGCCGCTGCCGAAGCTGCGCCTTTGTATTTCCGCGGGGGCGCCATTGCCGCTTGAGGTCGCCCGAAAATTCCGGGACAAATTCCAGCGCTCGATCCATTCGTTTTACGGTTCCTCGGAGTGCGGCGGGATTTGTTACGACCGCGAAGCGAGCCTGGAAGAAGCGGGTTTCGTGGGTCCGCCGATGGATGGGGTCAAAATCGAAATACTCGAGCCAAACGGCTCCGCCAGCCGGATCCGCATTCAAAGCGCAGCCGCCGGCGACGGTTATTTTCCCGAGCCCGACAGGGACAAGCTAGGCGACGGCTTTTTCACGCCGGACGATCTCCTAAGCCCGAGCGACTCGGGCTTCCGCATCGTGGGCCGCGTCTCCGATGTGATTAACGTCGCCGGGAAAAAAGTAAACCCGGCGGAAGTGGAGGCTGAATTATTGCGTTTCGACGGCGTCCGCGCCGCGGTCGTGTTCGGGCGCGGATCGATTTTACGGAACGAAGAGGTCGCGGCCTGCGTGGCCGCGAGCGGCGGTGTTCGCGAAGCCGAGCTGCTGGAATTCTGCCGCGGACGCCTAAGCGGGTGGCAGGTGCCGAAACGAATCTTTTTCGTGGAAGAGATCCCGGTCAATGAGCGCGGCAAGATCAGCCGTCGTGAACTGGCCCAACGGTTTAGTTCTCGCTGAAACAGACACTCAATTCGCCCACTGCTTTCGAATCAGAGGTAAACAACGGAACCTAATATGCGAACCATTCTACTCTCCTTCGTTGCCGCGATCCTAATTCTCGGCGCCTTCAGCAGTTGCTCCACGAGCGTCAAGACCGATAGCGGTCACGGCGTAACGGCGGGCGTGCATTAGCCTGGAGCCGGCGCGCCTTGGTGCCACCGTCGGTGAACGTGGCGGCATTACCTGCGGCCTGAGGGCAGGCCGTCTCCAAATAGACAAAGAAAAACTGCTTTCCATTTCGTCGGAAGCAGGCATGTGTCCAGTAAGGCGTGGCCCGTGAGTGCAGACCAGCGCAGACCGCCGCGCCGATTTCACCATGAACGACACGACGAGGCATTCCATTGACAAGACCGCTGCAGGAGGGCGTGTTCTCGTCCTCGAGCCGGACCTCGATCTCGCCGAAAAAATTCGCGCCGCCCTCCATCAAGCCGCGCCTGCCGCAGAGGTAGACGTGGCCCCGACGCTCGAACAGGCCCACGACATCATCCTCAACGCAAAGCCTGATCTCTTCGTTCTCGACATCGAAGCCGTTCCCGACCTCAGCCAGGAATTCCTGTACGATCTGCGCACGAGCCACCCGAACGCGCGTGCCATCGTTCTGACTGGCGGCCATTTCGCCGTCCACCAGGAACAGGCGGCGGGGCTTGGCGCGATTCATTTCCTGGAGAAACCATTCCCGCACGGCGACTTCGTCGCTCTCGTGGAGGCGCTGCTTTCACCTTCGAGCGCGGCCGACAGCGAGAAATTCCAGGGCACGTTGAGTGACCTGCACCTGGCGGACATTATTCAGCTCAAATGCATGAGCGGTTCGTCCGCGGTGTTGCAATTCACCGGGCCCAAGGGCGAAAAAGCACGCGTCTATTTCGAAGCCGGCCAAGTGCGCCACGCTACGGCGCCGGGCAAGGAAGGCGTCGCGGCTTTTAACGAGATCGTGAATTGGAAAGGCGGCCAGATTTCCGAGGTCTCCGGTGCCGCACCCGGGCCGCGCACGATCGAGCAAGACTGGCAGATGCTGCTGATGGAAGCGGTGCGCAAAATAGACGAGACCCGCGACAAAGATTCCTCCGCGCCAGCCCGGCCGAAGAGGGCCACGCGCAAAATCCTGGTGATCGACGACAGCCTGATGCTGCTC
>JALYIN010000253.1 GCA_030775765.1 Verrucomicrobiota bacterium | reverse complement strand
GGGCACGTAGCCATTTAGGGCATCGTGCGCACTCGTTTGGTCGGTTAGAATGTCGGGAACGAGAGCGCGGCGCACGAGTTCCGGCACGACATCGGCGCAATTGCCGACCAGTCCTACCGAGACGGCTTGCTTGTTCTTTCGCGCCTCGTCGAGGAGGCGGAGCGCGTCGTCGAGGGAATGCGCGATCTTATCGCAGTAACCGCTCTTGAGCCGTTTCTCGATCCGCGTCGCATCTACGTCGATGCCGAGAAAGCGGGCGCCGTTCATTGTGGCGGCGAGCGGCTGGGCGCCACCCATTCCGCCCATGCCGCCGGAAACGATCAGTTTGCCGGCAAGGCTCCCGCCGAAATGCTTCTCTGCCGCGGAAGCAAACGTTTCGAACGTACCCTGCACAATTCCCTGGCTGCCGATGTAGATCCACGAGCCGGCCGTCATTTGGCCGTACATAGTCAGGCCGAGACGCTCGAGACGATTGAACTCCGTGGCGTTCGACCAATGGCCGACAAGATTGGAATTCGCGATCAAAACCCGCGGCGCTTCCTCGTGCGTCCGGAAAATGCCGACGGGTTTGCCGGATTGGACAAGCAGCGTCTGGTCGTTCTCGAGTTCGCGCAACGAGCGCACGATTACATCGAAAGCTTCCCAGCTCCGCGCGGCCCGCCCGGTCCCGCCATAAACGATGAGCCGATCAGGGTTCTCCGCCACGTCCGGATCGAGATTGTTCATCAACATCCGGAGCGCTGCTTCCTGGTGCCAGCCTTTGCAGCTTTTTTCGCTCCCGCGCGGCGCCCGAATGATTCGATGTCCGCTCATTTCATTTCCTCGTCATCGAATGTGCCTTCCCGAATTGCCGCCGCGACGAGTGCAATATCCGCCGACATCGAACGATCGGCATCGACGGCCGCGGAAATCTTGCGCACGCGCGCATACGCTTCTTCCACCCCGACGCCGGCCTTTAGCGGGTGCCGAAATTCCAGGCCTTCCGCCGCCGCCAGCAGCTCAATGGCGAGAACGTGCTCCGCATTCTCCACAATCGTTCGCAGCTTGAGCGCCGCCGTCATTCCCATCGAGACGTGATCTTCCTTCCCGCCCGAAGTCGGGAGATTATCGATGCTCGCAGGATGGGCGAGGATCTTCGCCTCGTTCAACAAAGCCACCGCGGCCACGTGCAGAATCATAAAACCGGAATGCGTCCCGGCGTGCGGCGCGAGGAATGGCGGCAAGCCTTCGCTTGTATCGGGATTGACGAGCCGATCGGTGCGACGTTCGCTGATGCTCATCAGATCGGTCACGGCGATCGCGGCGTAATCTAGCGCCAGGGCGAGCGGCGCGCCGTGGAAATTGCCGCCGGAAAGAACGTCGCCGCTCTCGGCGAAAACGAGCGGGTTGTCGGTCGCGGAGGCCGATTCGATTTCCAAAACTTCTTCGCAGTGCTTGAGCGCGCCACGGACGGCGCCATGCACTTGCGGCATGCATCGCAGGCTATAGGCGTCCTGAACCCGCGGATCGTTCACCAGATGAGATTGCCGGATCTCGCTGGCGCGCAGGAGATGACGCAAGTGGTTGGCAACAGCTTCCTGGCCAGGATGCGGCCGGGCCTCCTGGATGCGGGAATCAAAAGCCGTCGGCGTTCCCTTTAGCGCCTCGAGGGTCATGGCACCGACGATGTCCGCCACATGCGCGAGCCGTTTCGCCCGGAACAACGCGAGCCCGCCCACCGCGTGCATGGCCTGGGTGCCATTGAGAAGCGCCAGCCCTTCTTTCGCTTCGAGGACCACCGGCCGCAGCCCCGCTTTCTTGAGCGCATCACTGCTCGGTGACCGCTCCCCCTGATAAAAAGCTTCCCCTTCCCCGATCAACGTCAGGGACAGATGGGCCAGCGGCGCCAGGTCTCCGCTCGCCCCGACCGATCCTTTTTCGGGTACCACTGGAACGACCCGGGAATTATTGAGCTCGCAGAGCAGCTCGATCACTTCCAACCGGATGCCGCTCAGGCCAAGCGCGAGGACGTTGGCGCGCAGCAGGATCATCGCGCGAACCTCCGGCGCCGAGAGCGGGTTGCCGATTCCGCAGGCGTGGCTCCGGACAAGATTCAATTGGAGCTGGCGCAGTTCGCCTACAGGAACGTGAACATCCGACAATTTGCCGAAGCCGGTGCTGACTCCATAAACCACGCCCCCTTTGGC
>JALYIN010000252.1 GCA_030775765.1 Verrucomicrobiota bacterium | reverse complement strand
GGCACGATCATGGAAGAAAAAATCTTCCACATGGCCGGCGCAAAGACACCGCAGGAACAAACGGTCCAAACTCTCGAACACGTGATTCGTGAGGCTGGCCGCGATCCGGTGCAGCGGGACAGCTACTATCGGCATCTTTCGAAGAAATCCCCGGCCGCCGCGACGGTCCCGCCGGCGGTTAAGTCCGAACTGGCTTACGCCTGACGCGTGGCTGAAGGCGGGCTGTTACGGATCGGTTGCGTTAAGTATCTCAACGCGCGCCCCCTCATCCACGGGTGGCCGGGCGAGGTCGTCTTCGATCACCCGAGCGTGTTGTGCGAACGGCTCGCGGCGGGGCAGCTCGACGTCGCGCTCGTTTCGAGTTTCGAGTTCCTGCGGAACCCGGTTTACACGCTCGTCGACGGAATTTCGATTTCGTCGAACGGCCCAGTGCATTCCGTTTTCGTCGCGCACAACGGCAACCTGAGTGAAATCGAAGAGATCGAAGTGGACCCCGCCTCGCAAACGGGGATAAACCTGCTCCGCTGTCTCCTCGCTGAGATGGGGCTCGCGCCGAAATTCGTCATCCGTTCGCGCCTCGTTCAGCGGGCAATCACACCCCGCCTCGCTAAGTTTTTCATCGGCGACCAGGCGATCCGATTTCGGGATGAAACTGAGAATACCTTTCAGTTTTGGGATCTGGGCGAGGAATGGCAAAAGCGGACGCAGCTTCCATTTGTGTATGCGCTCTGGCTCATCCGGCCGGAGGTGCCATCGCCAAAGGCGATCGCCGACGGTCTCCGCGCCCGCCGGGACAATAATATCCGCGAGCTCGATTTGCTCGTTGCAGACGACCGCGAATTCAGCCCGGATTTCTGCCAATTCTATTTGCGGCAATGCATTCGCTATCAGTACGGGACTCAGGAAAAAGAAGGCCTTTCGATGTTCCGGAAGCTTTGCGAAAAGCACGGAATTTTGTGGCACGACTCCCGGTTGATCATTTGATTTGGCCACGGAAGGCGCGGGGACCTGCGGATTTGCGTATTGGCATCTCCGGTTGGACGTACCCGCCGTGGCGCGGTGTTTTTTATCCGAAAAAGTTGCCGCATCGGATGGAGCTGCAATTCGCCAGCCGCGAATTTAATTCCATCGAGATTAACGGCTCGTTCTATTCCCTCCAGCGGTCCTCGAGTTTTCAGCGCTGGTATGTCGAGACGCCGCCGGGATTTGTCTTCAGTGTAAAAGGCGCACGCTTCATCACGCACATGAAGAAGCTGCGCGATGTCGAAGTTCCGCTTGCGAATTTTTTCGCTTCGGGAGTCTTGTGTTTGCGCGAGAAGCTTGGGCCGATTCTCTGGCAGTTCCCGCCAAATTTCGGTTGGAACCCGGAGCGTTTTGCGGAATTCTTCGATTTGCTCCCGCGCGATACGCGCGCCGCCGCCAGGCTGGCAAAGCACCACAATGACAAACTGAAAGCCGGTGCCTGGACAAAAACGGACGCGTTGCGGCCAATTCGCCACGCCGTTGAAATTCGGCACCGCACCTTCATGGTCCCGGAATTCTTCGCGCTTCTTCGCCGGCACAATATCGCTTTTGTCGTCGCGGACACCGCCGGCAAATGGCCGTACGCGGAAGATTTCACCGCCGATTTCGTTTACTGCCGGCTTCCGGCGCAGAGCAGCTTTACGTGAGTGGCTACAGCGACACGAAACTCGATCGGTGGGCGAATCGTATCGACCATTGGCGCCGCGGGAAACAGCCGGGCGATGCCAAGATCGTTTCCGATCTAAAAGGCAAAACTGGAAAGCGCGCCGTCTACATCTATTTCGACAACGATGCGAAGGTGCACGCGCCATTCAACGCGAAAACCCTGGCCGAAAAACTTCACCTTCCAGGGGTGACGATTTAGACTACCTGGTGGAAAGGCGTTGGATTGTTGCGCAAGCATGCGCGGAGACGAACACGGAAATTCGGTGGGCGGAGATTTGCGGCATTCCCTGCATGGCCGAGCTCTTAAAGCGCAAGGGTTTTGCCAGCGCCGAGGAAGTTAACGCATTCCTCCAGCCGCGTCTTCGCTCGCTCAGCGATCCGTTTCTGCTGCCGAACATGGCGACCGCCGTCGAGCGCATTCTCGCCGCGATCGATCGACGCGAGCGCATCGTCTTGTTTGGCGACTACGATGTGGATGGGGTGACATCGCTCGCGTTGCTTGCGGAAATGCTGCGCAGCTACGGTGCCAGTCCGGAATTATTTCTGCCCTTGCGAATGGAGGAAGGTTACGGGCTCAGCCCTGAAAGTGTGCAGCGCTGTTGCGAGCAACACCACCCGCGGCTCCTTATCGCGGTCGATTGCGGCACGTCGTCGATCGCTGAGATAGCGTCGCTAAACAAGCGCGGCGTCGATGTGATCGTTCTCGACCACCACGAGCCAAAATCTGCGCTCCCGGATTGCGTTGCGATTGTGAATCCAAAGGCGGCGGGGTCCGACTTTGAATATCTTTGCAGCGTCGGGATCGTCTTCAAACTCTGCCACGCTCTGCTGAAAACTCGCGCGGCCCCGGGC
>JALYIN010000251.1 GCA_030775765.1 Verrucomicrobiota bacterium | reverse complement strand
GCTAGGATCTTGACGGCTTAAGGCCGCCAAGATTTTCGCTGGCCCGCGACAAGTTTGTTAGCGGCAGAGCGTGTTGATCGGGACGCTGGAGTGACGCGCTGTCGCCGTAACCCCGCAATTGCGGCAGAGCTTCTGGTGGCGATCAGAATGAAGTTGTGCCCCCGAAACGGACCTGGTTACTCTGCCAGCCATGAACCGTGGATTAGCAAATGTCCGAACTCTTCTTTGCCTGGTTGCGTTAAGTCAGCCCCTGGCGGCATCTGCGCAGACGACGCCGAAGGTGGAAACAGTCCTTTTGTCAGGCCTCAAAGCCGGCGGGACGAACTTCAAAGGCAAGATTCAGTACGCCGATCTGGCCGAGGACGACGCCCCCAAGGCTCCGCTTTTTCAAAAGTATGGAACGCGCACCTTCAGCAGTTTCGAGAAGCACCCGGAACTGGTCGCCTCTCTGAAAAAATTGAATCCGAAGTTCGATCCGCATACCATGGCAAGTTCGAACCTGAGCGGGATCGCCACCTTCGAAGGCAGAACCGTGCTGATTTTGAGCGGCTGTTTCCCGCACAACTGTGGCGGTACCCAGCAGATTGTCGCATTCGAGCCGGCGACGAAGCGGATTTATCTGCTTCAACCTACCAACCTCGGCCCGAACACCGAGCCTTCCGGAAAGTTTTACCTCTACGGCGATCCGGACGGCGCCCTCCGCGCGGCAATATTCAGCGCGTATCCTGATTAGCGTTCATCCCTAACACAGTCGAGGGGTGCATAAGCCGACGACGTTCATCGTACAATAGGCGGAGACATCTAACGAGAACAAGATGAGCGACGGCGAACGAGGGCGCGCGTCGCTCTGAGTGGAAGTGTGGAAATCATCTCAAAAGTGGAACGTACAGCGGCCCGCTGTTCGCTCTGTCTCCCACTTGAGGCTCTTCTCAGCTATCTTCGGGCGAAGGAAATCTTGTCTATCAACCACTTTCCAGTCTCTTTCACGAGCGAAACCTTCATTCCGTGATCTTCGCCGGCGCGCGTTACCGACGCTTCTGCCCGCGCGCCCTGGAACTCCACAGCTTTGACTTCGATCACGCCGACCTCCCATGGAGCGGCAGCATCGGCCAAGGTGTATGGATCACCGTCCATATTCTCCGGGTGTTTATCTTCCTCAGCGCGCTCTCCCTGATAACGTTTCGTAAGATACTCTGCCCGTAGCTCACGCTCTACGGCCCGGTATTGGCGCGTCTGATATGTTTTGAAAAATGTATTCACACGTTCAGTAATCTTCCGGGCATCATCGTTGCCAGGAGCACTGCCGGTTCTTGTCTCTACTGTTGATGCTGCTGGCGGCGCTGGGGGTAGAGGGGTGCCGAAAACCTTCGGACTCGGCGAACTATGAGAACCGTGCGCCTGCCAATATTTGATCAAGTTCTCGCTTTTAACATCGAATGGGCCTTTGACGCACCGCGCTCGCTGACCGGAAATGCGATACGAAACGGCCTTGAGTGGCGCGTGGCGGTCTACCCTATAAACGATCGTCGCTTGTTGAGAGTCCGGCGACCACTGGGCGGCAAACGCACCGGCACCAGTGTCGAGGGTCTGTTTGACTTCCTCGAGTGAGCCAAGTCTATTGCCGCGAATCGCATCGGTGAGATAAAGGTGAAACTCGCCGTAACCGAGAGAGCCGTTGCCGTGTGCAGTGATCGCAAACTTCCCGTCTGGAGAGATGCCATTACTGACGGTCACATACTCATCGGGACCGTAATGATAGTTCGATGTCGCCCTAACCGCGCTCGGCAGCATCATCAGTATCGAAGCGAGAAGCGCAAGTCGTGAGATGCTCACAGTGTAGGGCCTAACGAGAATAAGATGGGGGACGGCCACCGACGGCGCGTGCGGATCGCGGTGGAGATGTAGACATCACGATAGAGGAGGACGCGCAATAGGTGGCCATTCGCTCGATCGCATGGTTAGGTGTGTTGTTTCATCTCACTTAACAGCGCGTCGAGCTGTTTCTGGGTTTCTTGAATGTCGTTGAAATTCTGGACAGCGAAATGTGACTTTCCTTGAGCGTTGTTCCAGTTGTGGAGGTGCGTCAACGCATGGAGTTTCAACGCAAGGGCAGACAAGTGTGCTTGCTGACGCTGCGAACGCTCCTGCTGTCTCAGTTGTCGGTAGGCGAAACAGACCAAAAGTAGCGTGGCGACAACGTAGATAAGGGTCAGGATGGCGGTGAGAAAGCCTTGATTGGCATTTGCCCAATTGATGAGTGGTTGCATAGACCGTGAAACCTAACATATAAGCATGCCGACAGTTTTGCGGTATATCCAGCGGTTTATCGGTCCAAAGCTGATCACCTTTGACCGGGAAATTGCTCTACGGAACCGGACTCAGACTCACTGAATGCGTGAATCTGCGGCTGAAAGACATTCTCTTTAAAGCGAACGAAATTCTCGTTCACGACCGTAAGGGGGTTCAAAGACCGCGTTAGGATGCTGCCGTGACACCGGATGACTTACGTTCTTGGCGTGAGTAATGGAAAAAGTAAGTGGCAACACCGTCCATCCGTCGGTCTTCGAACGGCTGCCGCATCATTTCGAGCGTCGAACACGGCGTTTTGCGATCGATCCCAAAAACCTCCTGACGCCGGATATTTTGCTGGTGCCGGGAGACGTATGCCCTTTTTCCCAATTCAGGACGCTCGTTTTGTCGCATCCGATGATTTTTGCTACGTCTTCTTGTCGCAGCCCCAGATCGAGTCGCCGTTTTCGAATTGCATCTCCTAGGGTCTTAACTGTCCTTGGATACGCCTTGTCTTTAGGTTTTTTGGCGTTTAACCGCACACGACAAAAGAGCAACGCAACTTCATGCGCTCATTGCCACCGCGAGCATGAACTCCGATGGAAAAGCTCATTTCTCCTAGATCGAGCCCTTGAAGCGAGACGATCCGAACTTCCCAAACGGCGAATTGCGCTTCTCGCCATTGGAGTCTCTTTCGGGCGACAGATTTAAGTCGCTTTCTGAAATCGCGCCATGATACCCTTCTCGACTGTCGGTCCTGATTTTTTACTCACGGAGGTTACATGCTTCATCTTATTTGGTACATCATCGTCGGTTTAATCGCGGGCGTCGTGGCGAAATCGGCCATGCACATGCACATGTCATTTCTCTGGACGATCGTGCTCGGTATCGTCGGCTCAGTTGTCGGCGGATTGATCACGCACCTGATTTTCCGTCCCAAGGAAGGCGCGCCGTCTCACCCCGCCGGCATCATCGTTTCCATCCTTGGCGCGATCCTGGTCTTGTTTGTCTGGCACCATTTCAATCTCCACATTCCTACCGGATAATCTCCTTTCGGAGCGATGGATGAAGGCTGCAAAGTCCCGGCGGCCGCTTTGAACCGACCGCAGACCGCACGAGATAATAAGCGCCCGGCCCGTTCTTAGCGGCGGTAGAGTAAACCGGCCACGATTCCGATCCCAAGGGCCGCCAAGATTACCTACGTCAGGTTTTTCCTAACATACTGCTCGCTGTGTTCGTGAAAATTGCGTGCACCTTCGCGCGCATCGGCCCATACGGCGTCAGTTTTCCTACTAGATTTTTCAGCGATTTGGCCCGCGGCCGACTTCAAATCATCGGCTTTCGCACGAACCTGGTTTGAGGTATCCCCGAATCCCCTTTGCCCGGGCGGCGAAACGTTGGATACGCCTTTGGTCGTTTTGTTTTCTTCAATCCTGATATTTTCCTGGGGATTCCCACCTTAGACCATCCGCTCCGCCGCCGTTTTTTTGTCCAAGGCCGAGCATG
>JALYIN010000250.1 GCA_030775765.1 Verrucomicrobiota bacterium | reverse complement strand
CCCAGAGTGTTCCCACTGGTGCAACGGCATCGGCGGCGCTGAGCAGCGACGGGTTGTGCGTCGCCGCGATGGCGATGCCACCGGCAAGGCCGGCGCCGAGTCCCAGGAGAACCTGCGTGCTTTCTTTCATGAGATTCCTACATCATGAGGTCGCCGCCATTGATGTCCAAGGACGCACCGGTGATGTAGCCGGCATTTTCCGATGCGACAAAGCAGATCAACTCGGCGACCTCGAGTGACGTGCCGAGCCGCGGCACGGGATAACTCCGGGCGAGGCGTTCCAGGACTTCGGGGGCGGCGCTTTCACGGGTGAGTTCGGTGTCGATCATTCCCGGGCACACGGCGTTCACCGTGATGCCGTATGCGCCGAGTTCCTTTGCCGCCGCCCGGGTGAGACCCAGGAGTCCTGTCTTGGAAGTCGTGTAGTGGGCGCCACCGAGAGTACTCACCATGCGGCCGGCCGTGGACGAGATGTTGACCACGCGTCCGTATCCCTGCGTCTTCATTGCCGGCAGAGCGGCCTTGATGAGCAGGAACGGCGCTGTGAGGTTGACCTCGAGGGCGCGGCGCCATTCCTCGGCCGTGATTGCCACGAATCGCGTGGTTAAAGGCAGCGCCGCGTTATTGATCAGGATGTCGATGCGACCAAACCGCTCGAGCGTGCGCTGCACGATGTTGTCCGGCGCATCGGGAGCAGCGACGTCTCCCGGGACAGCGAAGGCCCGTTCGCCGATCTCCCTCGCGACGCGCTCCGCGCGCTCCGCATCGCGAACGTTGATCGCAACCGAGGCGCCCCGTTCATGCAACCGTTCGGCCACGGCCCGGCCCAGGCCGCGCGCTGCCCCGGTGACGATCGCAACGCGACCGGTGTAATCCTGCGGAGCGGGCAATGGCATTGGCATAGGCCTAACGAGAATGGAACGGACTGGCAAGCCGTGACAAAGACCTTAAGGCCGCAGGCTGAGCAAGACGCGCGAGTTCATCAATGGAGCGGACTGGCATGCCGCGACCTAGACCTCAAGGCCGCAGGCTGAACGATAGGCGCGAGTTCATCAATTCGATCAGCGGCGCCTACCGCGAGCGAGGTTCTTCATCTGCCGAGATTTCACAGATTGACCCCTATTTCACCTTCGCATCATTGACAGGTCGGGCTCGCGTCTGATTGAATCGGGCCATGGCTCGACCGGCGTTGCTGCGGGATGGAGTGGCTGCCGCCTTGCTCTTGCTTTTCGCGGCGGTCGGCGAAGCGGGTTATCAAGATGCCTATATTCAAACCAGCGTATTCCACCATCCTGGATACGCGTCGTTTGAAACCAGCGGTTATGGTAGATTTGGGTCCGGCTATAGCGGGGTCCCGTTCGATTTCAGCTGGGGCGACACCATCGTCCAGCCGGGCGGTCCGGAGGTAACGTCAGCCTGGGCTGGTTTCGGTACCCTTCTTGCCCCGAACCTTGCCGGTTTCCGCGTCAAGGACGGGACTGGATTATCGCAGTCCGGCGGGAACGGATTCTCGCCGGCCAGTGTTCGCTTCAATACGAGCGGCATTTATTACTGGTATCCCGACCAGCCCGGACAAGTCGCCATTGGGATCGTCTGGATGCACTATATCCTGAAGGGCCACGTGGGACCTGCGCCAACGGACTACGTTGAATTCACCGCAGACGCCGAGTTCAACACCGCCTCGGCCGGCATGATCCCGCTGCACTTGCACTATAAAAACTCCCAGCCGGGCTCGACCTTCAGCGGCGTTGATCTCTACGTGGAGGCGCCGTTTTCGATCCACACCGTAAATGGAAATTTCCGGGCAGAGTTCGACATCGTCGCGTCAGCCAATTTTACCGTGGTTGATCCCGGCGAAGGATCGCTCTCCGGCGTCGGGAACCTCGGGCCTGCCACTGGATCGGGTCCATCGCCCACGCCCGTGCCGATTGTTGAACAGGCGCGCGCGCAGAACATCTCTACGCGGCAGCAGGTGCTTAGCGGCGAGAACGTTCTCTCGGCGGATTCATCGTCACCGGCAACGAACCAAAGCAGGTGGTTATCCGCGCTATCGGGCGCGCCAGCGGGTTCAACGGCTTCCTGGCCGATCCAGTCCTCGAGCTGCGCAATTCCGCGAACCAACTCCTCGCCTCAAACGATAATTGGAAGATCAACGATCAAACCGGCCAGTCGCAGGAAAACGAAATTCGAGCGACGACCCTGAATCCACGCAACGATGAGGAGTCCGCTATCCTGATTAAGCTTCCGGCGGGCAACGCCGCCTATACCGCTATTGTTCGCGGCAAGAATGGCGGGACTGGGATTGGTCTCGTTGAGCTCTATGATCTCGGCTCGGGCGCGAGTTCGCAGTTGGCTAATATCAGCACGCGCGGGTTGGTCGGCGCCGGCGGAGACGTTTTGATCGGCGGCGTAATCATCGGTCCCGGCTCGACGCGAAACGTCAACCTCCTGGTTCGCGCCATCGGGCCGTCACTTGCTCAGGCTGGGATCGCCAATCCGCTGGCTGATCCGACCCTCGAATTGTACAACGCAAGCGGTACGATTATCGCCCACAACGATAATTGGAAGATCGACGCCGTCACCGGCCAATCTCAGGAAGCGGCCATCCTCGCCACCGGCGCGCCGCCGTCGAACGATGCCGAATCCGCGCTCGTCTTTAACATTGCTCCCGGAGCTTATACCGCCCTCGTCGCCGGAAAGAACGGCGGAACAGGCGTGGGCGTAGTCGAAGTTTACAATTTGCAGTGAGGCACCCCGTTCATGCAACCGTTCCGCCACGGCCCAGCCCAGGCCGCGCGCCGCGCCGGTAACGATCGCGGCGCGTCCGGTGTAGTCTTGAGGAGCGGGCAATGGCATGGGCGTATCCCTAACGACAATGGAGCGCACTGCCAAGCCGCGAGATAAACGGAAAGGCCCGAAGGGTGAAGACCGCGAACTGGGAAGCCGCGGGCTAGACGGAGCTACCGCGAGGGTAGCGGCGACTGAGCCGGCGCGAAGGAGTCAACGAGTGGCACGAGTGAATCAATTAGATCAGCGACGCCTACCGGGAGCGAGCTTCTTCGTTTTTCTAGATTCACAGACTGACCCCTATTTCCCCCCGGCCAGAAAGCGGACTTGGCTTAGAACAGAGTCTTGCACAGCTTGTCGGTGCCCTCGACGAGTTCCACTACTTCGTCTTTCGTGGGCTCTCGAACCTTATTGTGGTCGCAAAGATTACGAATGTCTCCGAGGCGCTGAATTTGTCGCCAAGCCGGCACGTCGAGGACTCCAGCACTCTTTAGAAGGTCATCAAAGTCACTTATCGTAGGGTGTTGTTTGCGTTTAGTGATGTTGTGATTCATGCACACCTGCGCAAGGTGTTTCTCGATTACTACGCCGGCGACCGCTCCGGCGGCTCGCAGAAAGCCATTCTTCGCAAGCTCGCGCGCAGCGTCCAGTTCCGAATCAAACAGATCAGCACGGACAAGTTGTTGTATATCGAAAAGCGAACTCTGAAAGCGTGATTCGACAGATTCGAAGATTTGTAATTGCGTCAGTAGACGCCTTGAGACAATTGCAAAGTCGTTGTAGTGTTTTTTGCCGCGAAAGTCTTCTCCCGACCGGATCCCGTTGAGCCAATCTTGAATGTTATAAGTAGTACTATCGATCTGCTTACGTTTGCCGTTGCCATGGTAGAGGGAAATGAATTCCGCCAAGCGGTCTGGCATGAGTTGTTTGAATACCGCACAAGCTTCGGTATACCAGCGCTGGTAATCCTTTTCGAAGCTGCCCTTAACTTTGTCTGCCAGGTCTCGCTCCTTGGCATCGGTTTTTCTACTGGAATCGCGAAATGAAAGGTCAAGCGCCATTTCGCTGCCGAGCACGATGAGCTTAGTGACGTCCGTTTTGAATCGATCGAGATTTGTGCTCATAAGATGACCGACGACAGTGGCAGTCTAGGGGAATCCAGGAATCAAAACTGTCGTTGCTGAACAGAGATCGAACGTAATCAAAGCCGCTATACGTGGTGAACTGAGATCAACGGCCGAGTCCCATTACTGGATCTTTTCGCCGATCTGACGGAGGTCTTCTGCATCAAACCTCGCCTTCGATTCGTTGCCGAGTTTCGTGCACGAGTTGTCCGCTGAAAGGAAATGACGTCGAGAGAATAATGGGGAAACACGGTGCTGCTTCAGTATGAGCAGGCCCGTTGGCGCGACAAGTATAAAGCGGCAGGGCGGAGCGAGTTTCGGACGGCGACAGAGCGCCGTAGCTACAACGCGACAGCGGTCCGCTGTCAAAATCGCTCGCAAAGGATCGGGCGGCGATTTAAGAACAGCGAGACATGGCGCAGAAAGTTTCAGTCGTTACGGGGGGGGCGGGGTTTCTCGGGTCGCATCTGACGGACCGGCTCCTGGCGGAGGGGCATCGGGTCATCGCGATCGATAACCTGATCACGGGGAACCCGGCGAATATCGCGCACCTGGGCGGGAACGAGAATTACCGGTTCATCAAGCATAACGTCTCGAGTTACATCCTGGTCGAGGAAAAGATCGACTACGTTTTCCATTTCGCGTCGCCCGCCAGCCCGATCGATTACCTGGAGCTGCCGATCCCGACGTTGAAGGTCGGCGCTCTCGGGACGCATAACACGCTCGGTCTCGCCAAGGCGAAGAAGGCGACGTTCCTGCTCGCCTCGACCTCGGAGTGCTACGGCGATCCGCTGGTTCATCCGCAAACGGAAGATTACTGGGGGAACGTGAACCCGATCGGGCCGCGCGGCGTTTACGATGAAGCAAAACGGTTCGCCGAGGCGATGACGATGGCATACCACCGCTATCACGGGATCGACACGAAGATCGTCCGCATCTTCAACACCTACGGCCCGCGGATGCGATTGCGCGACGGGCGGGTGGTGCCGGCGTTCATCGGCCAGGCGCTCAGCGGCACGCCGCTCACCATCTTCGGCGACGGCTCGCAGACGCGCTCGTTCTGTTATGTCT
>JALYIN010000249.1 GCA_030775765.1 Verrucomicrobiota bacterium | reverse complement strand
GCGCGCGCCTGCATCGCCGGCACGAAGCGCTGCCAGAACTCCGCATTGACGTGCTGAGCGGTGTCGATGCGAAACCCATCGATGTCGTACTTGTCGATCCACGCACCGAAGATATCAATGAATCCTTGCAGCACGCGGGGATTTTCGGTGAACAGATCATCGAGGCCGCCGAAGTCGCCCATCGTGGAACTCTCGCCATGAAAGGTCGAGTTGCCGCGATTGTGATAGTAGATGGGGTTGTTGAGCCAATCGGGAACCTTGATGTGCTCCTCGCCCGGCGGCAGGAAAGGCGTGTAGGCATAGTCCGGCCGCACGAGCTGGGCGAAGTTCTCTTCGGTCTGGTACGGGGCGGCGTCGCCCAAAAATCCCGGATTAATAGGCTCACCGCCCACCCCGCCGCGTCGGGTATACGGGTAGTCCGCGCGCGATCGATACGGACACGCGCTCTTCGGACATTCGCGGTAAGCAATCACGTCGGCCGTGTGATTGGTCACGATGTCCAGGTACAGCTTCATGCCGCGAGCGTGCACGGCCTGCGCCAGCGCGAGCATGTCCGCATCGTTGCCGAAGTGCGGATCGACATGCGTGAAATCCGTGATCCAATAGCCGTGATAGCCGGCGGACTCATGCCCTGGCGCTCCCTGCACCGGCTTGTTCTTATAGATGGGGCCGAGCCAGACCGCGGTGGCACCCAATCCCTGAATATAGTCCAGCCGAGAGGTCAGACCTTTGAGATCTCCGCCGTGATAGAAGGCTTTGGAAGTCGGATCGAATCCCGTGACGAGCCGTCCACCTTGAAGTCCGCCCCGGTCATTCTTCGGATCGCCATTTTCGAATCGATCGGGCAAGAGGAAATAAACAATTTCGTCCTGGGCCCGGCGCTGCCGATAATCGCCGCTCGCTTTCGCCGGCTCGCTCGCCCCCGACGCGCTCAGGCAAAACCCGAGCGCGCAAATCCCCGCTAGAATCCGCAACATGAAACGCGTCCGCCGACGATCAACGTCTGTAGTTGAACCCGAAGAAGAAGTCGCGCCCGAAGGTTTCATAGTCCCGGACCCGCGCCGGGTTGCCTGAATAATCGATGAACGGTGTGTTGGTCAGGTTGTTGACCTGGAACAGGATCGACAAACCCTTGACTGGGCCCTGCTGGAATTCATAACCGGTTTGAAAGTCGGTGATTTGTTCGTGCCTTACGTACTCCAACGCGCGCGTGCCCGAGAAGTCGTCGATCTCGCCTATATAGTTGGAACGATAGCGGGTGGCGATGCGCGCCGAGAAGCCATACTTTTCGTAATATCCCGCCGCGCTCCACACGGTCTTCGACAGGCCCGGCAACGGGATGCTCGATGAGGGTATTCCGGAGACCGCACCCTTCACCGTGATGGAACTGTCGGTCTGCGAGACACTTAAGATCACACCGAAGCCGCTCAACACATCGGTCATCAGGTCGAGCGGCAAGGAGGCGGTCAGTTCGACGCCGTCGAGCCGGCCGCCTGCTCCGTTCAGCGGAACGGTCAAAAAGCCGGTGCTCGTGATGGGTACTTTCGCGTAATTCGCCGGGAGGCCAGTGGTATATTTCGAGAAATCGTAGGTGTTGATGGTCTGATCGTATATATACGTTTTCAGCTTCTTGAAGAAAAAGGCGGCCGATACATAGGCCTTGTTTCCAAAATACTTCTCGTACGACAGATCAAAGGCGTCCGCGCGCCAGGGATCGAGCCGCGGGTTGCCGGCGGTTGCCGAGGGAATGCCGGTAGTTTGCGATACGCTGAAATCGAACGAGGCCGCCAGCTGATCCATGCGGGCTCGCGCCACCTCGCGCGATAATCCTAAACGCAGGGCTTGCTGATACGGAAGTTCGAACACCAAGTTGGCCGCGGGCAATACGTCATTGAAATTCTTGCCGTCGCTGAAGGGACTGGGACTGTTGGTGACTTCGTTGAAGAAGGTCGAACTCGAGCTTTGTTGCGTATGGATGACTTGCACCCCGACATTGCCCTTCAGCGTGACGGCCGATGTAATCTCATGATTCAAATCGGTTTTGACATAGGCCGTTGTCACCTTCTCGGAGACATGCCAGGTTTTGCCGACCAGATATCCCGCGTTCGTGCTCGGCACCACGGGCTGGAAATCGGCGGCGAGAACTCCCGGAACGCTCCACGCCAGCGACGAGGGCGTTCCGGAAAAGCCCAAATTTGCCGGCGGCAGCAGCAAATTGGGTGACAGTTGATAGAACAAGTTTCCGATGGTGTTCAAGCCCGCTTCCGGCTGCCGCTTGTCCTTCGTTCGATCATCGTAATTCACACCGGCGACAACGTCCTTTAACCACCAACCGGCGCTATGCGAGCCCTCGAGGCGGAAGGATTTGAGCTCGTCCTTGACGTGCGGGAAGCGGCTGTAGCCGCCCCCATAGATCGTCGGCCCCACTTTCACCAAGGCCGGATCCGTATAGGAGTTCTGCAGCGTGAAGGTCGGCTGCGAGGATTGCGGCAGGAAGTAAGTCGCCGTGTCCGTGGTGCCATTATTGTATTGCCCCTGTGTTTCATAGTCCTTCTCGTCGCGAGACGCGCGCGAATACGAGACATCTCCCATGACGCTCCAGTCGTCCGCTTTCCACTTGTTATTCCAACCCGCCGCGAAAATCTGATCGCGAGTCAGGTAAGAGAAATTACGCGCGAGCGGCACCACGTTGCTGACGGTCGCGCCGACCAGCGTGTTGCCTGCAATGCTCAGGTTCGAGTAGTTGGCCGTGCCGTTGGGCAGCCCGTTATAGTTGCCAAGATTCACCTCCATGCTGCGCCGGTCATTATCCTGATTGTCCTTGGTGTAGTAGGTATCCAAAATACTGGTGAACGAATCATTCGGCTTCCATTCGAGCGTGGCCAGCGAGCCGTCGCGGCGGTTGGTTCCGGAACTGGCTAGGGACTTGATGCCGTTGGTGACGTAAACATCAGCCGGCACACCCGCGTGCGATGTCCCATTCGGGCTCCAGGGGTCATACGTTCCCAATTCTTTACCCACGATCGGCGAATAAAGGCGCGCGTAGCCGACGGTAATTCCCAGTGTGTGGTCGAAGAACTGATCAATGTAGGAAATACTGGCGCGATAGCCGTTGTTTTTTGAATTGCTACCCAGATCGGCATCCGAATTCTTCTCGCCGCGAAAGTTGAGCGCAATGGCCCGTTGTCCGAACTCCAGCGGCCGGGTCGTCTGCAGCGCGATGGTGCCGGCGAGTCCCTGACCAATGAGACTGGCGTCAGGTGTTTTATACACGATCACACCACTGATCAATTCCGACGGATACTGATCGTACTGGATGCTCCGGTTATCGGCCGTGCTGACTTGCTGACGCCCGTTGAGCAAGGC
>JALYIN010000248.1 GCA_030775765.1 Verrucomicrobiota bacterium | reverse complement strand
CCTTCAGCCAGATCGACGCCGATGTACTTCCACGGGGGCAAGGCAAAGAGCGGCCGGTAACAACCGTTGATGTCCTGGCTGCCGAGATCGACGATGACGAGCGGCTCCGCGCGCCGCGCTTCGAGATAATCGCGCCGGAAGGCGGTCATCTTGTCGAACGAGCTCGGGTGCATGGTCTGGCAGTGAACCCTGCCTGCCCGCCATTCGCAACCGCGTTATCGAAAAGCGCCTTGCATTCTCGGCCTGAGATTCAATCCTGATTCGAATGCGGAAAACGAAAATCATTTGCACGCTCGGGCCGGCCACGGAAAAGACGGAAACCATCCGGGGCTTGCTCAACGCAGGAGCGGATGTCTTTCGGCTCAATATGAGCCACGCGAAACATGAGTGGGTGCGTGAAATCGTTCCGCGGATCCGAAAGATAGCGGCGGAAATTCCGCGAGCGGCAGCCATCCTCCTCGATACGCAAGGGCCGGCGATCCGTACCGGTGAACTGAAATCGAACCTCGAGTTAAAGCCGGGCGACATTCTCGAGTTCACTGTCCGGGGCGCGAAGAGCGAGGAAAAATATTCCGTGGATGTGAACTACGAGGGCCTCGTCAACGATATTTCTGTCGGTGACGTGGTGCTGGTCGATAACGGCGTGATGCGGCTCCTCGTCCTGGAAAAAAAGCGCAACCGAATCCGGTGCAAAGTTCTCACGAAGGGCGTCCTGGGCTCGCGTCGCCACATCAATCTCCCGGGCGTGCGTGTGAACCTGCCGCCGCTCACCCAGAAGGACCTCGAAGACATCGCGCTCGGAGTGGAACTGAAGGTCGATTTTGTCGCGCTCAGTTTTGCCCGAAAGAAAAGTGACCTCCAGGAGTTGCGACGGGTCCTGAAAAAGGCGCGAAGCCACGCCCAGGTCGTGGCGAAGATCGAGGATCAATCGGCGGTCCGCCAGATCGACCAGATGATCGACGAGGCGGACGTCGTCATGATCGCGCGGGGCGATCTCGGGATTGAGTGCCCGATGGAAGAGTTGCCGATTATTCAGCGCAAGATCGTGAAGCGCTGTTTGCGAATCGGCAAGCCGGTCATCGTGGCGACGCACATGCTCGAATCAATGATCGAGAATCCGGTGCCGACCCGCGCTGAAGTTACCGACGTGGCCAACGCCGTGTTTGAGCAGGCCGACGCGATCATGCTGAGCGGTGAAACCTCGACCGGCCGCTACCCGGTGGAGTGCGTGAAGGTATTCGATCGAGTTGCGCGGCGGATCGAGCGGAGCGGCGGCGCCGGTTACGGCAAGGAAGCACTTCTGGAAGACACGCGCCAAAAGACCTGTGCGTCAGCCGTCGTCCTGGCCAATTCACTGTCGCGCGCAAAGATGGTGGTATTCACCCATCACGGGACAATGGCGCGCTACGTTTCGAATTTGCGCCCGGAGAACGCCCCGATCTTCGCGTTCACCTCCAAGGAAGAGGTCTTCCGCCAGATCGTGATTTGCTGGGGGACGCATCCGGTGATGATCGAGTTCGCCCAGGATCCGAACGCCACGATTGAGTCCGCGATCAAATATCTCAGCCGGGAAAAACTCACGGAGCCTGGCGACAATCTCATCGTCCTCTCGGACATGCTCGGCGGGCGGGACAAGGTCGATTGCATCCAGCTGCGAACGGCGAATTGACGCCCGGCTAAGGCTGGGTGGCATTGGCCCGCAGCTCCGAAAACAACTGCGGGTCCTCGACATATTTGCCTTTGACCACGCGCCAAATCGTTTGATACCGGTGCAGGATGTCCGCCGGAGGCCGTTGCCGATCCAAGGCGAAAACGTGATGGCGAACAGGAATGTCATAGAGCAGGCGGACGCCATCGAGGAAGAAAGCTGCGGGGACTTCTGAATAAAAGAGCCGGTCCCGGTGGGCGACGTAGAACGTGCCTTCTCGTTTGGATTGGAGCATCAAGCGTTGCCACTCGGTGCGCGTGACGATAGCGCCCCAAATCAGGGCAGAAAAAGTCAGGAGCGGGATGAAGATCCGCGCTTGTCGCAGCGACGAGTGAAAGCACGCTATGCCGCCAACGATCAACAGCCCGCTCCCGAGAAGAAACAGGGCGCGGTTCCACGTTCCGTGTTCCAACCACTGGAGAGAAACGGGAAAGGCGACGGGATAGATGACGGCCAGGTTGGAAGCGAGGATCAGGAACGCGTAGATGAGGAAGTGCCCAGGCGTTTTTTGCTGGCGCGCAAAACCGACCAGGAGGACGACGAACAGGAGAACGAGGGCGTAGCCGCCGAAGTTTCCAGAAATCGCGTACGGAAGCCGGGACAAATAGGTCAGGTATTCCATCGGGCCAAGATGCGGCGAGCCTGCATCGAGGGTGCCTCCAAAAACCCAGTAGCGATAGGCGAGAAAAACAGGAATCAGGAGCAGCGGCCCGAGGGCGGCGCGATGTTTCCGCGATTCGAACAGATAGATCGCGCAAAACAACGGGACGCTAATCGCGTACAGTTCCTTGAAGAGCATCGCGCAAGCGAGCGTGAGGTAGAGCAACGTGATGGTGCGGGCGTTCTCTCGCCAGACTTCCTGGGCGATATTTTGCGCCAGCGCCACCGCCAGGAGACTGACGGCGAACCCTTCGAGATAATGTCGGGCGGAAAGAAACTCGCTGATCACGATGGTTGCCGGCAGAAGGAGCCAGAGCAGATCGACAATGACCGCGGCGCGTGGTGACAGGCCGAAGCGGCGGAGAACGTGAAAGAGCAGCATGAGGGTGAGCGCCACGCTGACCGTGTTATGGAAATGAGCGAAGGCGAGGCTGCGATATGCGATCTGGCTGTCGATCCATTCTGAAACGGCCTGGAATGGCGTCAGCGCGCCGCCAGCTCCGAGACTTTTGATGGTGTCGCGGCTGACAAAGAACAGCACCGGATTGCGAATCGTGCGGACAAAGCCAAACAGATAGGGGTCGTCTTCGAACCACCAGTGCGAAAAAGTTCGCAGGAAAAGGACGTTGTAGACAAGAGAGGTGAGGGAAAAGAAAGTCCAGTAGCGCGCGCTCGAAAAGGTCTCGCGAAGCAACGGGCGCGATTGCTGAGGCGCGCGCTGGGAATTCATCGCAGATCTTCGAGCCACGCGTCGAGCAACTCCAGCTCGGCCGGGGGCAGCCATGCGCCGCGCACCAGCGCCTCATAACAGGTGCGCAGATTGTCGGCTGTGTGCGCCTCGCCGCCTTTCAATTCAAGCTCAGCCAAACTCCCGCAGATCGCGCGGTTTTGCAGATATCCCGGAATTTCATCCGCGAAATCACTGAGCAAATCGTGGAGGTTACGCTCCTGCGTCACATCCGGGCCGTGAAAAAGGATGTGCCAGCCATTCGCCCAGGCGATGCGTTGCGCCACGAAACTTCGCCAAATGTCGGTGACGCGGAACGAGCAATGCGCTGGCAGGTAAAGCAACGGATAGGCCCGGGCCCACCATGCGGTGTTCTGGCTATTGAATGGGCACCATGAACCTGGGCCCAGCGCGACGCTTATGTCCCGACGAAATGTTTGGGGCAGCGGCAGGGTGATTCGATAAATGGCATCGACATCTGGATTGCCATCGGCGAGGCCCTGTTGAATCGGACAAGCCGCGTCCTCGGTGAATTGTCCCAGGCGCGGCGGTGGTTCGTGAATTGCATCCAGCGGAAAACCGCGTGGCCAGATGTTCGCGTCGGTGAAATACCGGTAGACGTTAACCCAGCCGGCTGATCTCAGAACGGGAACGTTGCTTTGCAGGGAACGCGCGCGCCAGAATTCGGGGTGCGGAAAATTGTCGTCATCGGTTTCGAGGATCAGAGGCGCGCCTGCGCGATGAGCGAGAAGATAACCGATGTTCTTCCGAGCATAATGGCGGATCGGACAAACGTGAGCGAAACGCAGATCGCTCTTCTTCTGGCGATCGAGATCGTAGTAATCGCTGGATTCCAAGGCAAAATCCGCCGGACTGTCGGCATCGCCGATGACAATAAGGTGGTAGCCGGCCGGTCCCGCTCCCTTCGCGATCTCGCGGAGTGCACGACTGGGTTGGAAGATCGAAGTGACGACGATCGCCGGCGACTCGTTCACAGCGATCCTGCTAACCGCGCCCGAAATAGGCGCCATAAGTTCACGCAGGCATCGGCCAGCGCAGCCGATCCAACAACGTGCGTCGGGCTACGATAATGAATGGGAACCTCGGCGAGGTTCAGATCACGGGAGTACGTCTTCATTTCTGTTTGGAAAAAAGGACCGCGCGAATGGATCCCCCGACGAAGAATGATCTCCAGGGCCTCGCGCGTGAACAATTGAAATCCGCTGGTCATGTCCGTCAGTGTGGTGCCGAGTAAGAGGTTGGTCACGAGAGTTCCACCAAGACTGACCCAGTATCGCGCGAACGAACGGTCCACGAAGGAGCCGCCCGCGCAGAAACGGCTGCCGAAAACGCAATCGTAGCCGTGTCGCATCTTTTCGAGGAGACGTGGAATATCGGAAGGTTGGTGGCTAAATCCGGCATCGATTTCCAGTATCCAATCGGCATCCGTTTGGAGCGCCTCGCGATATCCGCGGATATAAGCATCGACAACGCCGCGATTTTTTGGCGCCCAAATGACAGCGAGCTCCGGGACCGTCGCGGCATACGTCTCAAGAATTTCCCGGGTGTCGTCCGTGCTCGCCTGGTCAACGATCGCCAGGAATTTTCTGCTGCCCAGGGCGGCGCTACTCGCCAGGACAGAATCCACGAAGCGGGTGGCGGTCTCGGCCTCGTTCGCCATCGGACAAACAATCGCGAGCGAAATGTCGTTGAGGTTTCGCACGGGCGTAATCTAGGCGACACGGAACTGCCGACTAAACGAAAAATGCGCGGAAGTTTCCCTCCGCGCATTTGGAAAAACAAAGACCGACTCGTTACGCCTCGACCGGCAGCTCCACGTCCACCGGCCGCTCTTTCTTGCTGAGCGCGCGGCGCAGCTTAGAAAGCGCGATATTCTGGAGCTGGCGAATTCGCTCGCGGGTCACGCCGAATTTCTTGCCGACTTCCTCGAGCGTCTTCGGCTTGCCGCCATCGAGCCCGAAGCGTGAGAAGATGATTTTGCGTTCGCGATCGTCGAGCACGTCGAGCAACCCGCCCACTTCGTTGCGCAGGTTCTTGTCCCGGAGCAGCTCAAAAGGCGTCTGCGCCTCTTCGTCCCCCACGATCTCGCCGAATTCCGTCGAATCGTCGTCGCTGATCGGCGCGTCGAGGGACGCCGGCCGAATCGAGACCGTCTTTAGCTGCGACACCTTGCCGCTTGCAATGCCGATCTCTTCACCGAGCTCGTCATCAGTCGGTTCGCGGCCAAGTTCTTCGCTCATTTGAAGCGAAACGCGGCGCATCTTGGAAATTTTGTCCACCAGATGGACGGGCAGGCGGATCGTCTTGCTCTGATTCGCCAGGGCGCGCTTGATGGACTGCTTGATCCA
The DNA here is from genome assembly GCA_030775765.1 of Verrucomicrobiota bacterium. Taxonomy (GTDB): domain Bacteria; phylum Verrucomicrobiota; class Verrucomicrobiia; order Chthoniobacterales; family UBA10450; genus AV80. Next base: position 9,197 of record JALYIN010000248.1, on the reverse strand, counting down.
CCACGCGGCATACGTGCTGAGCTTTCCACCCTTCGCGGGATCGAAACGCTCCACGGCCTTCATCAGGCCGATGTTACCCTCGGAAATCAGGTCGAGCAGCGGCAGGCCCAGGTTCGCGTAATCGTGCGCGATCTTGACCACCAGTCGCAGGTTGGACCGGATCATCAGGGCGCGCGCCTCGCGATCGCCCTTCTTGATCTTGGCAGCCAGCTCGATCTCCTGGTCGGGAGTGAGGAGCGGGATTTGCCCGATCTCGCGCAGGTAAATCTTAATTCCAGTATCGCTATCTTCAGCAGCCATATAACTTTTCATCGAAAGGGTGAGGGGGACCCGCCTTGGTTTTTCCCGTTGCAGAACTCGGGGAAGGCGCGTCGATTTCTCGTTTTAACATTTCCACAAGTAGTTAACAACGTTAAATATTAAATATCGCATTTCTGACAGCCTCTGGACGGGTCTTGTTCAATAATACTCAAAGGCTGTTCTAACTGGCCCGCTCGACAGCGGTTTAGCGTTTTTTTGCTCTTGCGCGGTGAGAGCTCCTTTGGGCCTCGAATTTCGGACGATTATTCTTTTCAGAACGCTGATTATTCGAAACAATCAGTCCCGATAACTGAGGCGCAAGGGAGTTATCTCAACCCCAACCCCGCACCCTCATGAAACAAACGCCCCTCCTCTCCCTCCTGGTCGCCGTCTTCTTTTCGGTCGCCTCCCTTGGCTTTGCTCAATCGAGCCCGCCGCCGGCGACAACGCCCTGTCCAACTCCCACCCCGAGTCCAGCGTGTACCTCTTCTCCCTTTCCGCCCTGTCCACTGGGCATGGGCTGGGCAGAAGGCCTGGTCCAATACACGAAATATCCGGCGCCGCCATTTCCCACCACCGAGACGAGAAGCCTCTGCGCGGTCGATTGCAATTTCCACCAGTGGTCTTGGGAGGCCTTCGTCTGGGCTACGACGATCGGGCCGGACGGCCGTGCTCGTTTCACGACACTGGGAAACATTGACGAATTGGGGAGGAGAGCGGCGGCCGCCACCAAAGGCCCCAAGCCGCTGGGTCTGAAGCCGCGGGACCTGAAGCCGAAAACCACCCGACAGAATTCTGGCGACACGCCGCAACAGGCGGGTGGCGGCATCGTGGTCGACCAGAATGGACAGATAGTATGGTACTCGACGCACATGAACCCCGCCTACTTTCAATTCGTGCAAAAGAATGGCGGAGCCGGGTATGCCAAGGCGGCGAATACGCAGAACTTCCCGGTGGGCGCGGCGGTTTTTAAGGCGTCGTGGCAGGTCGTCCCCGACGGGACAACGACGGCGGGCTTTTACACGGAGAAGACGACTGTTCCGATGCTGGTCAACAACCCCTGTGGAGGCATCATGGTTGACCCCCTCGGGAAGACCCGCCCGGTCACGGTCGCACTGGTCGGCCTTCATGTTGTCGGCGTGACCGCGAATCACCCCGAGTTCCTCTGGGCCAGCTTCGAACAGGAAAACAACGCACCCGATCTGCCGCCCGGCATGGCCCCCAATTCACCGGACGCTGTGAGCAAACAAGGCTTTACCTTTTATGCAGCGAATACGCCCGCCAATGCCTGCAACCCGCAGTCTGCGGTGTTGAAGGTCACCGATCCGGTGAAGCAGGCGGTCGGTCCGGTCACGAATGTATTCCGGCAGTTCGCCTACGGCGGGGCCACTCCAGACGGACGGGTCAAGGATATCCAGAATATTAACAAAGCAGCACAGGGCGAGATGGCGAACATGGCCAAGCAGAAACCGCCTCAGCCAAAGGAAACCGTCTGGTCACATTACAAATTGATTGGCACGCTTTGGCTGGCGCAGCCGGGCACCCTCCAGCCTGGGATTAGCCAACTGGAGGTCTGCGGAGTCGGGTCCGTCAATCTCGCGAATTCGACGCTGGAAACCTATTTTCAGGGGCCGCAAAATAATTTCAACGGCAACAACGTGGCCAACTGTTTTATGTGCCATAACACCGGCGGCTTCGGCGCATACCCTGGCGGCAAGAACATCAATCTCAGCCACGCGTTACTGGAATCCGTTCCCAACCCCACACCGACAGCCACGCCCAAACCCACGCCAACGTGTACTCCGCCCGCGGGTGGGTGACGATTGGCTGCATTTCTTGTCGTGCCACTCTGGGGGGTGGCGTGAGGAAGCCGCGCGCGAATGGCCTTTTCTCGCGTGGTGTTCTCTGCCAACGTTTCCTCGTTCTTCCCCATGCTGGCCAAGATTTATTCCGCTGCGGTTTACGGCGTCGATGCCTACGAGGTGGAGATCGAGGTCAACGGCGCCCGGGGTGAACCGAAGATCATCATCGTTGGCCTGCCCGATGCCGCGGTAAAAGAGAGCCGGGATCGCGTCACGACGGCGATCAGTAACAGCGGGTATTACTGGCCGCGCGGACGGACCACCATCAATCTCGCGCCGGCCGACATAAAGAAGGAAGGCCCGAGTTTCGATCTGCCCATCGCGCTCGGCATGATCGCGGTCGCGCAGGAACTGGAGCAGGCGCCGTTCGAGACGTTCAGCTTCGTGGGCGAACTGGCGTTGGATGGCGCAGTGCGCCCGGTGAAAGGCGTGCTGCCGGTGGCGCTCGAAGCGCGCCGCCAAAAGAAAGAGGCGATCTTCGTCCCGGCCGCGAACGCGCACGAGGCGGCGATGGTGGAAGGAATCACCGTCTACGGTGTTCGCAATCTGCGGGAGACCCACCAATTCGTTACCCGCGAATCGCTCATCTCGCCGACCTACGGGGACCTCACGTCGTTCTTCGCCACCCACAAAAACTACGAGGTCGATTTCAGCGACGTGAAAGGCCAGGGCCACGTGAAACGCGCGATCGAAGTGGCCGTCGCCGGCGGCCACAACCTGTTGATGATCGGTCCGCCCGGCTCCGGCAAATCGATGTTGTCGAAACGGATCGCCACGATCATGCCGCCGATGTCGCTCGAGGAAGCGATCGAGAGCACGAAGATCCACAGCATCTCGGGAATGCTCAGCGGCGAAGAGGCGTTCGTCTCCACGCGCCCCTTCCGTTCACCGCATCACACCATTTCCGATGTCGGCTTGCTCGGTGGTTCCGCCATTCCCCAGCCCGGTGAAGTGAGTCTCGCGCATCATGGGGTTCTGTTTCTGGACGAGTTGCCCGAGTTCAAACGCTCCACGCTCGAAGTCATGAGGCAGCCGCTGGAGGACGGAAAAGTCACCGTCTCGCGCGCCGCCGGCAGCGTGACCTTTCCATCCGAGTTCATGCTCGTCGCCGCGATGAACCCCTGTCCGTGCGGATACTTCGGCGACCTGAAACGCGAATGCCGCTGCGGCCCCGTCCAGGTTCAGCGTTATCGCCAGCGCATCTCCGGCCCGCTCCTCGACCGCATCGATCTGCACATCGAAGTTCCCGCCGTCGAATACCGCGATATCTCGAGTACCCGCACTGAAGAAAATTCCGCGGCGATCCGGGAACGCGTTCAGCGCGCCCGGGAAAAACAGCAGACCCGCTTTCATTCCGATGCGAAAGTAAACTGCAATGCCCGGATGGGTCCGCGCCAGATAAAGCGCCATTGCCAGCTCACCGACGAATCCCAGGACCTGATCCGCGTCGCGATGACCGAACTAAATCTGAGCGCCCGCGCCTACGACCGCATCCTGAAAGTCTCCCGCACCATCGCCGACCTCGCTACCTCCGCCGCGATCACCCCCGAGCACGTCAGCGAAGCCATCCAATATCGCACCTTCGATCGCACGCTTTGGGTGTGATTTGGATTTCTGCTTGCAGGCACCTCGAAAATGCGTAAAAAATTAGGACCTCCCGATGGAACCCCATCGCCCAACTCTCCTTGCCGCTCCCCTGGCTCTTTTCTTCGCCTTCGCCGTTACGACCACGCGGGCTGACACCTACTCAGTGACGAGTTCAAATGTCAGCGGGCCCGGCTCGCTTGCTCAGGCGATTCTCGATTCCAATTCTCGCTCCGGTCAGGATACGATCATTTTTAATATTCCTGGCTCCGGCGTCCATCTCATCGACTTGTCCCAAAGCTCGCTGCCGGAGATTACCGACTCGGTAATTGTAGACGGCTATACCCAGCCTGGCGCCCACGCGAATACACTGAGCGTCGGAAACAATTCCGTGATCTTGATCCAACTCGATGGCGGATTAGTGAAGCGCAACGGCAGAGGTCTGGTCATATCTGGCTCGAATTGCGTTGTTCGCGGTCTTTCCATTACCGGGTTCCAATTCGACCCCTCGTCCGACCCTTTCTTTTTTCGCGTGCTGGGCGGCTTTGGAATTCAACTGCGAAGCGCGGGAACCGGAAATGTGATTCAGGGTAATTTTATTGGTCTAAAGCCGGACGGTGTTTCTCCGACGGCAAATTATGTCGGTATTCGTGTCGAGGCAGCGCAATCAATAATAGGAGGCAGTGATCCGGCGGCGAGAAATATCATCTCTGGGAACAGCTACGGATTCCAAGTCCACTACCCAGCGACCCTGATTGCAGGCAACTACGTTGGAACCGATGCGAGCGGAATGCGAGCCGTCGGCAACAGTACCGGTATCGCCGTAGCGGCCAGCGACGTCGTAGTCGGTGAAACCTCCGCGGGGGCAGGCAATCTCATCTCCGGCAACATCGAAGGGGTCAGGCTGGGCTATGAGGTGGCCTACCATTTGTTAGGTCACGCTGACCGAGGGTTAGTCCAGGGCAACTTGATTGGCACGGCTGCGGATGGGGTGGCGCCGCTCGGCAATGCAAACTCAGGAGTAGCTGTAGCCATCAGTTCGAACTCGACGGTCGGGGGATTGGAGCCAGGCGCCGGTAACGTGATCGCGTTCAACGGTGAGGGGGTAAGTGTCAACGGGGCCGGTAACCGCGTTCTTTCCAATTCCATTTACAGCAACGTCGGTCGCGGAATTTATTTGACCAGCCAATACGTCAATAACGGGCAGAGCCCTCCCGTCATTACCTTTTCGAATTCATTTCGGGGCGTCACTCTGATCAAGGGAACGCTCCAAGGTCCTGCTAACACCGAATTCCTTGTTCAATTCTTTACCGATTCTGAGAGCCTCATCACCTCGAAGCAGACCTATATCGGCTCCGCAAATGTGACCACCGATAGCACTGGAAACGCAGCCTTTTCCGCGTCCTTCGCCTTCTCCGCTACCAGCCAGGTCTTCAACGCTACGGCCACTGACTCGAACGGAACACTTCGGAGTTCTTCCGCCATCCCGCCCTTCTCCAAAACCTTTCTGCCCGAGCCGCCGTCGGCGCCGGCGACAACGCGCTTATCGGCGGACTTCAGGTGCGATACGGCGCCATTATCGTCCGCGGCATCGGTCCGTCGCTTACGCCGCTTGGAGTGCCTGGCGCGCTGGCCGATCCTACCCTGGAGTTCCGCGACCAGTTCGGGGTAAAAATGTTCAACGACAACTGGAGGGATGACTCGAGCCAGGCAACCACGGTCCAACAGAGCGGCCTCGCGCCGACCAACGATGCGGAGTCCGCGATCTATCCGTTTGGGGGGAGCGGCCCGAGCACATTCCGTTTCACGTCCGTCTTCGCGCCTTACACTGCGATCGTGCGAGGCAAGGTCGACACGACAGGCATTGGACTTGTTGAGGCTTACGGCCTCACGGGTTCTAATTATGGTGTCTTCACGAAGCTTGGTAACATCAGCGCCCGCGGTTTCGTCGGCACTGGCGATAACGTTCTTATCGGCGGATTTATTATCGGCGATGGCAACGAGAGCCCTCGAATTGTCGTCCGGGCAATGGGCCCTTCCCTTGCGAGTTCTGGCGTCGTTAATCCGTTACCAGACCCGTTCCTCGAGCTTCATGACGGAAACGGGGCGGTTATCAATAGCAACGACGATTGGGCAGACAGACAGAGCGACAATCTCCAAACTGTCGGCCTTGCCCCAACCGCCGGTGCGGAGTCGGCGATTCTCACGCGGCTTGCGGCGGGCAGCTACACCGCAATCGTTCGCGGGAAAGACAACGCGACCGGTGTTGCCCTCGTTGAGGTTTACAGATTGCCTTGATCGTAGCCGTCGGGCAGCATCGCGATTACTCCCAAGTACACCCCTTGTGCTCTCAAATGATCGGTACGCTCGATCGGACGCTTCAGACTCGCTAGAACTTGCTGGTTAGGTCTCGTGTCTGATTGACAGCGCGCGCGAAACGCGGTTCATCGTTTAGCGGATGAGCAGGATCCTGATTGCGGACGACCAGAACGATGTGCTGGAGGCGTTGCGCATTTTGCTGAAGGGAGAAGGGCATCAGACGGACGCGGTGACTTCGCTGGCAGGGGTTTTTCAGGCGCTGGAAAAGAAGGATTACGCGCTCCTGATCATGGACCTGAATTACACGCGCGATACGACTTCCGGGCAGGAGGGGCTCGAGGTCATCCCGAAGATCCAGGCGCTCGATAACACGCTGCCGATCGTGGTGATGACGGCGTGGGCGACGATCGATCTCGCAGTGGAAGCGATGAAACGCGGCGCGCGCGATTTTCTTCCGAAGCCGTGGGATAACGAGCGGTTGCTGACGATCGTGCGGACGCAGATCGAGCTGGCAGGCGCGTTGCGGAAAGGGCGACGGCTCGAGGCGGCGAACCAGCTCTTGCGCGGGAACGCGCCGAACATCATCGCGGAATCACCGCGGATGCGGCCGGTGCTGGAATTGATTTCGCGGGTGGCGCCGTCGGACGCGAACGTGCTGATCACGGGCGAGAACGGAACCGGGAAGGGATTGGTGGCGCGGGCAATTCATGCGCTTTCCCAAAGGGCCTCGCACAGCATGATCACGGTGAACATGGGCGGCTTGTCGGAAGGAATTTTCGAGAGCGAATTGTTCGGCCATGTGAAAGGGGCATTCACCGACGCGAAGACGGATCGTGCGGGACGCTTCGAGCTGGCGGATGAAAGCACGCTCTTCATGGACGAGATCGCGAACGTGCCGATGAACCAGCAGACGAAGTTGCTGCGGGTGATCGAGACGGGCGAGTTCGAGCGGGTCGGTTCTTCGAAGACGTTGCACGCCAATGTGCGGATCGTTTCGGCAACAAACTCGAACCCGCACGAGGAAGTGGCGGCCGGCCGGTTCCGTCAGGACCTGCTCTTCCGGCTGAACACGATCGAGATCGCGTTGCCGCCCCTGCGGGAGCGTCGCGAAGACGTGATGCCGCTGGCGAACAGTTTTCTTCGCCAGCACGCGAAGCGTTATCGCAAGGCGCTGACCGGTTTCGAGGAAAAGGCGCGCGACGTTCTGATGCAACACCATTTCCCGGGGAATGTCCGCGAGCTCGATCACGTCGTGGAACGCGCGGTCCTAATGACCCAGGGACAGCAGGTCAAGGCGAATGACCTCGGCCTAACGAGTGGAGTTTCCGACACGCCGCGCCTGGAAGACATGAGCCTCGAGGACGTGGAATCGTTCCTCATCAAGAAGGCGCTCTCGCGTTTTGATGGGAATGCGCGGAAGGCCGCGGAAGCGCTGGGGCTGAGCCGAAGCGCATTCTATCGCCGGTTGCAGCAATATGGACTTTAGCGGTAGCGGTAGTGGCCCCGGCTGCTTCGCGCGCGCATGAAGAAAAGCATCAAGAAGCTGCGGCACCGGCTCACCCACGAGAGCCGGTTAACGTGGCTAACGGTGGCCGCGGCCGCTCCGGCGGCAATTGTCGCGCTGATTCTTCTTTGGTTCGGCGACCACACGCCCAAGGTGCAATGGACCCTGACGCTGCTCATCGCCGGGTTCGGGTTGGGATTCGTTCTGAATGCCCGCGAGCATGTCATGCGTCCGCTCCAGACGATGACGAACCTGCTCGCGGCCTTACGCGAAGGCGATTACTCGATCCGCGCCCGCGGCGCGCGCGCCGACGACGCGCTGGGCGAAGCGCTCTTGGAAATCAATGCCCTTGGCGAGACACTGCGTCTGCAACGACTCGGCGCCTTCGAAGCGACTGCGTTGCTGCGGACGATCATGGCGGAGATCGACGTCGCGGTCTTCACGTTCGATCCGGAACGACGGCTCCGGCTGGTGAATCGCGCCGGGGAAGACTTGTTAGGCCAGCCGATCGACAAATTGCTGGGCCGCCGCGCCAAGGACCTGAACCTGGATGTTTGCCTCGATGCCGACCAGGACGCGCCGCTGACTTTGAGTTTCCCCGGCGCGTCGGGCCGCTGGGGCGTGAAGCGCAGTTCTTTCCGTGAGCGCGGTCTGCCGCACGAACTGCTTGTGCTCACTGACTTGAGCCGGACGCTGCGCGAAGAAGAACGGAACGCGTGGCAGCGGCTCGTCCGCGTGATCGGCCATGAGATGAACAATTCGCTCGCCCCGATCAAATCGATCGCGGGAAGTCTGGAGACGCTCATTCGCCGCGATCCGCCGCCAGCCGATTGGCGGGACGACGCGCGGAGCGGATTGAACATCATCGCGACGCGCGCGGAATCGCTCAGCCGGTTCATGCAAGCTTACGCCCGGCTCGCGCGATTGCCGCAGCCGCAGATGGAACCGATCAATCTCGGCGACCTGGTCAAACGCGTGGCGAGTCTCGAGACCCGCATCGCCGTGCGCGTGGTACCGGGCGCGGACGTCACCATTAATGGCGATGCCGCGCAACTGGAACAATTGCTCATCAACATTCTGCATAACGCCGCCGAAGCTTCGCTCGAAACGAAGGGAACCGTCACCGCGGGCTGGCGTGATCTCGCCGAATGCGTGGAAGTTTTCGTCCGCGACACCGGTCCCGGCATCATGAACCCGACAAATCTTTTCGTTCCGTTCTTCACCACGAAACCGGGCGGGTCTGGCATCGGTCTCGCGCTCAGCCGCCAGATTGCCGAAGCGCACGGCGGTTCGTTAACGCTGGCCAACCGGGCTGGGCCGGGCTGCGAAGCGTTGCTTCGGCTGCCGAAGTAAACGGACGGAAAGAAAAGCACCAAGCACCAAGCACCAGAGAAACATCAAGCTCCAAACATCAATGCCGCAGCGCCGCTTTTGGTGCTTCGTTGCTGGAGCTTGGAGCTTGGAATTTGGTGTTTTGAACATCGTCCCACAAACGGGACGGTGAAATCCCACTACCGAAGCTTTTCTTCGCGCCGCGGTTTTTTGTTCACCTGCACAAACAGCTGATGGGCTACGCGTTAGGACTTTGTTGAAACCCGTGGCACGGCCATTGCAATAGGGGCCAGCCG
>JALYIN010000247.1 GCA_030775765.1 Verrucomicrobiota bacterium | reverse complement strand
CCAGACACGACCGACGTGAACCCCGGGAAAGATCGCCGCGCAAATCACCGCGAACAGCGTCATCGCTTCCGCGGAGCGGTTGATCGACGTGCGCCACTTTTGGCGGAGCAAAAACAAGATCGCGGAGATCAGGGTGCCGGCGTGTCCGATACCGATCCAGAACACGAAGTTGGTGATGTCCCAGGCCCAGCCAACCGGATGATTGAGTCCCCACGTCCCGACACCGGTCGAGATTTGGTAACCGAGACAGAACAAGCCGAACATCGCGACCATCGAAGTGATCGCGAAGGAGACCCACCACCAGCGGGGCGCGTTGCCTTCCACGGCCCCTGCGATCCGCTCGGTGATCCAGCTGAAGTTCCGCCGGTTCAGGACCAGCGGCACCCGCGTGAGCCGCTTCTCCACGGAAGCCGATGCTTCGCTTTCGATCACCTCTGGTGCTGTGGTTGCGCCGTCCATTTTTATTGTGTCGTCATCCCGAGGCGCGCTGGAGCGTGGCGCTCACGGTTTCTCCTCCGGATTCAACGCGCCTTTGTCGTGCTGGTTAAAATCGTGCTTCGCCTTACCGGGGCCCTCCGGTCCTTCGTTCCCAAGACTCGCTACCGCGATCCGATTCGCGTCCGGCATTTTCGGATTCGGGTTTCGAATCCGCGCCAGATAGCTCGTTCGCGTGCTTACATTCAAGTATTCGAGCAGCCGGTAATTGCGGTCCTGCATTTTTATTTTCGAAACGCGGCTCTCGGGATCTTTCACGTCGCCGAACACGATCGCCTCGGTCGGGCAGGCCTGGGCGCACGCGCTCGTGAACGAATCGCGCGGAATGCGCGTCTTGTCGGACGCGCCCGCCTTCACATGCGCCGCGATCTTCGCCTCCTCGATCCGCTGCACGCAATACGTGCACTTCTCCATCACGCCGCGCATGCGCACCGTAACGTTCGGGTTCTTTTGCAGCTTCGTCGTATCCGGCGCGCCCTTCTCGGTGAACGGCGCAATGTATTCCTGGTAAACCTCGAGCGGGCCGACCTTCTTCTTGCCGATCGGGCGCTGGTTGTAATCGAAAAAATTGAAACGGCGTACCTTGAACGGGCAGTTGTTCGCGCAATACCGCGTGCCGATGCAGCGGTTGTAGGCCATGACGTTGAGGCCATCCTCGCTGTGCACCGTCGCGTTCACCGGGCAGACGGTTTCGCACGGCGCGTTCTCGCAGTGCTGGCACATCATCGCCTGGTGCACGATCTCGGGGTTCTCCGGATATTCGCCGCGGTCCTGGTTGAACGGTTTGTTGCTCGCGTAATAACGGTCGAGCCGGAGCCAGTGCATCGCGCGTCCGTGGCTTACCTGCAATTTGCCGACGATCGGAATGTTGTTTTCACTCTGGCAGGCAACGATGCAGGCGCTGCAACCGGTGCAGACATTGAGGTCTACGGTCATGCCCCATTGCTGCTCCGCGCTGAGCGGCGGATGGCTGTAAAGGGACGGCAGCTTCGCCGGCAATTCCTCGTCGCCCGCGATCTTCTTCACAAACTCGGGGTCTTCGCGATACTTCTCGATCGAGGCTTCGCGCACCAGCCCGCGGCCTTCGATGCTCCAATGATCTTGCGTAATCGCGAGCGGATAGGTGCCGAGCGTGTGCATCCCGGCCGGCTTTGGTTTGTTGCCTCCGGTCATGCGGCTAAAGAATCCCGGCGTCGGCGTGGCGCCATCCAACGCCGTCGCCGCGGTGGTGACGGTGATGGCTTCGATCGTCTTGCTATCGACCGCCATGTAATGCGGATTGGAACTGGTCCGCAGCAGGTAACCGTTAAAGCCCGCCTCTTCGCCCACGGGGCCGGTCTTCTTCCGTCCGTAACCGAGGGAAATCGAAATCGAATTGTCCGCGTGCCCGGGCGAGATGAGCGCTGCGATCACCAGCTCGCGCCGGATATTTTTCCCATGCGCGTCTCTGGTTGTTTCGGTCACGGCGATATTGATCAGGTCGCCGTTATTTACCCCGAGATGTTTCGCCATCGTCGGGCTCATCAACGCCGCATTGTCCCACGTCAGCTTTGTGATCGGGTCGGGCAACTCCTGGAGCCAGCCGTTATTGATGTAACGGCCGTCGTCGATTGCGTAGCTCCGCGTGAGCACGATCTCGGGCGCATCGAGCGTCGGGTTGGGCGCCGTAGCCCAGAGCGTGTGGGCGACGCCGCCAGCATTATTCGAATTGAAGGTCGGCGGTTTTTCTTTGAGCGCGACATGGGTCGCAAAACCATCCCGCAACAGTTGCGACCATGACGTTTGGAAATCGCCCGGAGGCGCACTTGCCCGAAATGTTTCCTGGACCAACTCCGGCCCCTCGGCCTTCGGCGCGCCCAGGAGTGCGTTCATCAATTCGAGTTCCGACATGCCGCCGAAGAGCGGCAGGATCATCGGCTGAATGGCAAGATAGGCGCCGTCGCTGGTCAGCGCATCGCCCCAGGCTTCGAGATAATGCGCGGCCGGCACGTGCCATTTGCTCAATCCCGACGTCGCATCTTCGTAGAAACCCAGCCGTACCACGTCCGGCACCGTTTTCTGGAGCTCGGGCCAATCAATCGGCGCTGCTTCGCGCTCGGCGGCTTGGGCAGCATCAGGCTTGTTCACATGAATGGTGATCCCTTTCGGCGCGTTGTAGACCGGGTCGCCACCAAAGATGAAAAGCTGTTTGATCCGGCCTGAATTCATTTCGCCGGCCAATTGCAGAATGCTGTTGGTCTTCGGCGCGCGAACGAACTCGCGCACGATCAGCGTCGTGCCCACATTCTTTAGGGCGGAGTTGATCGCGTAAACCATGAGCTGCACCACCACCGGCTGGTGCGGACCTGCCACGACAAGACTGGCGCCCGGTTTCGCCATCAAATCGTTCGCGCATTCGGTCAGCCAGGTATCATCGAACTGCATCGCGTTCACCGGTTCGGTTAACGTAGCGATGGTCGAAGCGAGTCCCTGGTCCTTGGTCGCCATCGCGATCTTCCCGGCCAGCGCGCGGGTGAATGCCGGGATCTGGCTCGCGGGACAACGCATCCGATGATCGGCCATCGCGCCGGTGAGCGTGAACCGGTTCTCTACTACGTACAGCCGGTTCATCGCGTCCTTCGCTTCGCCGACACGGCGCCGAGACGAAAACGCGCGGACGCCCGCTACATCGCCTTCGCCGCAATCCAGAAAATCACTGTCGAGCGCCACAACCACGTCGGCCCTCTCCAAACGCGGGACCAGGCGCACGTTGTCGCCGAAACTGAGCTGGGTCGCGAAACTTTGCGCTTCAGTCAGCAGCGGATCGTAAACGCACCACCGCATTTTCGGATACGCCTTGAGCAGTTCCGCGCGCAGGCGTTCGCGCGTCGGCGAGTGAACTTCTTCGACGAGGAACGCCAGGCCCTCGCCACCGTCCGCCGCGATTTTCGTCCGGAGTTCCGTCAGATATTTTTCAAACGTCGCCCGGTCCCGCGTCTCGAAGTTCTCGACCTTCTTGCCTTTGTCGTCGCGCTCGCCCTTCTCGACGAAACGCTTCGAGCGCGCCGGATCGTAAAGATCGAGGATCGACGCCTGGGCGAACGCGTCGGTCGCGCCACCGCTCGCCGGATGGAGCGGGTTGCCCTCCAGTTTGATCGGGCGACCATCGACCGTCGCCGCGATCAGCGGGAGCGCGCCGGTGCGGCGCGGCATTGCCGTCGCGTAATACAGGGCCTTGCCCGGAATCGTCCACTCGGCGCTCTTCGTAAAGGGAACCAGATGCGCTTCCGGCCGGCGACAGCTCGTTAGGCCAAAGCCTGCCAGCGCCATCGACGCCCCCATTAGTTTCAGGAAACCCCGGCGCGACCACTCGTCGCCTTCGAGCTGGGCCGCGCCCGCGGGAAACTCGCGTTCAAGCCAGCCGCGAAATTCTGGCGTGTCGCTTAGCTCGCCCAGGCTGCGCCAATAACGTTTCCCCGTCAGCTCCGCCGCTGGATGCTCGAAGACGCGCTTCATCGGTGGCACCCCTGGCAATTCAGCGGCGGTTGAATGTTCCAACGCTCTTTCAAAGTCCGTCCGATCTCCACTTGCGTGAGCTTGTCCTTCTTCGACCAATCGTCCGTCACATCTTTCGGCTGGCCGTATTTCGTCACGAAGTCCGCTGGTTTTTCCCAGTCCGGCTTCCAATCGAGGTTCGTGATTTGCGTTTCCGGACGCAGGAAATTTTCCGGATGCCGATGGCACTCGAGGCACCACGCCATGCTGTGGGGTTTGTCATGGTGCACGATCGCCATGCGATTCACCTGGCCGTGGCAGCTCGCGCAACTGATGCCCCGGTTCACGTGCGCGGCGTGGTTGTAGTAAACGTAATCGGGCGTGCGATGGAGCTGGACCCACTCGACCGGCTGGCCGCTCTTCCAGCTTATCCGCACCGGCTCGAGCTTTGGATTATCTTTCTGGACCTGCGTGTGGCACGCCATGCAGGTCTGCGTGTTCGGCAAATTCGAATGCGCGGCGACATCCACAAAGCTGTGGCAATAACGGCAATCCATCCCGAGCTGCGCCACGTGGATATCGTGCGGGAACGGCACCGGCTGGATCGGCTGATACCCGACGCGCGTGTACTTGGGCGTGACGTAATACCACGTGGCGCCGGTCAGGCCGCAAACGAGGATCGCGCCGCAGATGGCGATCTTGAGCGGCAGCCAGTTCGTCCAGCGTGGAAAAAAATTCGCCATAAAACGCTTAGCGCACTGCGCTTCCGCGAAGGGACAGCCGCCAATTTAGAAACGGAGCGAACTCGTGGTTAGGATGTGCGGCGCTCAAGGTGGTCGAGATTTAATTTAAAGGCAGTCGGCCTGGAGAGGAGCGCCAACTCTATGAATCGAGATTGGCTTGGCAAAAGAAAATTGTTTTTCCATTCGTGGTGGCTGCGCGGAAAACCAATTCTTCATTACGGAAAAGGCTCCAAGAAGCAAAAAGGAAGAATTTCTTTTCACATGATTCGCGTTGAAGAGTTGCGCGCTCGACGCCCGGCCGTGAAATCGAAATGATAGTCGCGCGATGAAAACTCTACTCGCTTTTGTTTTTTTCGGGCTCGTTCCGGCGGTGTCTGCGGCTGAACCGGCACAAATCGTTTTTGTGAACGGCAACTTCTACACGATGAGCGAGCGCAACCCGCGCGCCGAAGCGATTGCGGTGAAAGGCGATCGGATTGTTTTTGTCGGCTCAAACGCCGAGGCAAGAAAATATCAGACACCCGGTGCGCGCACCATCGATCTTGCCGGGAAAACGGTCGTGCCCGGCCTGACCGATTCGCATTGCCACATCTTCGGAATCGGCGAGCGCGAGGTGACGCTCAACCTCGAAGGTACCACCGCTCTCGAAGATTTTCTCGCGAAGGTGAAAGAGCGCGTCACGAAAACGGAGCGCGGCAAATGGGTCACGGGCCGTGGCTGGATCGAGACGTTCTGGAAGCCCCCCCAATTTCCCACTCGCGCCGACCTCGACAAGATCGCGCCCGACAATCCGGTTTTTCTTACCCGCGCCGACGGTCACGCCGCGATCGCGAACACCGCCGCTTTGCGCATCGCAAAGATCGACAAGGAAACGCCGAATCCCTTCGGCGGTGAAATCTTGCGCGACAAACAAACCGGCGAAGCGACCGGGATGCTCCTCGATCACGCCCAGGGCCTGGTCGACAAAAATATTCCAGCGCCGACCGAGGCCGAGCGCCGCGAAGCCTTTGTCGTCGGCGTGAAGCGAGAGGTGTCGTTAGGCTGGTGCGAGATTCAGAATGCCGGCAGCAATCTCGACGATCTGCCACCGATGCGTCAGGCCCTCGAAGCCGGCCAGTGCAAGCTGCGCATTTACAATGCTGTTTACTCACCCGGCCTGGCTGGCACCGCCTTGTTGCGCGATGGCCCGGTGCTGAATCAATACGATCACCGTTTCACCCAGCGGACGATCAAAGTCGTTTTCGATGGCGCGCTCGGCTCGCGCGGCGCGGCGTTGCTCGAGCCTTACGCGGATGCACCCGAGACTTCCGGCTACCTCACGCAGAAAGAGGCAGAGTTGCAGCCGATCTTCGAAGAAGCGTTGCGTAAAAGCGTCCAGATAGAAACACACGCCATCGGCGATCGGGCAAATCGCGTGATCCTCGACCTGTACGAGAAGGCAATGAAAGCGGTCCCGCCCGAGCAGCGGAAAATTCGCGAGCCCCGCTGGCGCGTCGAGCACGCACAGATCCTCAGCACCCCCGACCTTCCCCGTTTCGCGAAACTCGGCGTGATCGCCTCGATGCAACCGTCGCACGCCATCAGCGATTTATTTTTCGCACCGAGCCGGCTCGGAAAGGAACGCCTCGCGGGCGCCTACGCCTGGCAAAGCCTGCTCAAATCCGGCGCCATCATTTGCGGCGGCTCCGACGCTCCCGTCGAACGCGGCGAACCGATGATCGAATTCTACGCAGCCGTCGCTCGGAAAAGCGTCAAGGGCGAATCCGCCGATGGCTGGAACCCCGAGCAAGCCGTTTCGCGGGAACAAGCATTGAAGATGTTCACGATGTGGCCCGCTTACGCCGCCTTCGAAGAAAAGGACAAAGGCTCCCTCGAATCCGGCAAACTCGCCGACCTTACCGTGCTCACGAACGACATCATGAAAATCCCGGAGCCCGAAATTCTAAAAACGACCTGTGCCATGACAGTCATCGGCGGCGAGATCGTTTACGACGCGTCACATTAATTGGAGGGGCAGGTGCATCGCCTGCCAGGCTTCTTACCCGGCAATGAGTACGGTGGGCCCTACAATTCCACTGGGAAGATCACTTCAGATTATAGATCTCGACCAGACCTATACCGACCCCGCCCTTCTTGCCGGCCAGGATCACGGTGTATTGTCCCGGCGGCAGCGTCGTGAAGATGCCTGATTCCTGCCCGTTCTGCGGCGCGAGCCCGCGAGCAAAAAGTTCCGTGGCAGACACCGGGTCGTCCGTCCAGTTATCGTTTGAGATAAGGGTAACGCCGTTCGAGTCGTGTAGCTCCAGAGTTGGATCAACCAGCACGTTGCCCAAACCAAATTGAGCCAATGACGGTCCCAGGCCCCGGATGGCGATCGGCGTCTTGTGAGGATCTCCTCCCAGCGAGAAGCCTCCTATCAGGACATTGTTTCCCGTCTGAACAAACCCGCGCGTGCTGATGTTCGCTAACGCCGAGTCGGCCGCCTGACTATTATCGTAAATCTCCACGAGACCAACGCCGATTGTCTGGCCGCGGCCGGTCAGAATGGCGGTATAGGCGCCCGGTTGAAGGGTCGCCACAATGACTGACTCGCGATCGTCCGTTGGCTGGTAGATCGTCCCTTCGATCTGGGACCGTTGCGGGCTGTCCTTCCAGTTATCATTCTGTGTTATCAGCGACCCGTTTGGTCCATGCAGTTCGAGCACGGGATCGTTGAGGACTGAGGCCGCGGGAACGCCGGCACTAACCAGGGATGGCCCCATCCCACGCAAGATCACAGCTTTGGACGCATTACCCGTGATGATGAAACCGCCAATCATGACCTTGTCGCCAACCTCAACGCGCAGACGAGTCGAGATGTTCAGGGCCTGAGCCGGAGTCGCACTAGGACTTGCGGTGGGCGTGGGGCTGGGACTGGCTGTTGCTGTTGGAGTAGCTGTCGCTGTCGCCGAAGGTGTCGCCGTGGCTGTGGGGGTAGGTACGGGCGTGGCTGTAGCTGTGGCAGTCGCTGTAGGTGTCGCGGTTGCTGTCGCTGTCGGCGATGTTGCTGGTGTTGCGGTCGCGGTAGCCGTCGCCGTGGCCGTCGGCGTAGCGGTAGCCGTCGCTGTCGGTGTCGGCGATGTTATCGGTGTTGCCGTAGCCGTTGCCGTTGGCGTAGCTGTGGCAGTCGCGGTTGCTGTTGGTGTCGGGGATGTTACCGGTGTTGCCGTTGCGGTAGCTGTCGCGGTGGCAGTTGGCGTAGCTGTAGCGGTCGCGGTTGCTGTCGGCGTTGGCGATGTTACCGGAGTTGCCGTTGCGGTGGCTGTCGCCGTGGCAGTCGGCGTAGCTGTAGCGGTCGCAGTTGCTGTCGGTGTTGGCGATGTTACCGGTGTTGCCGTTGCGGAAGCCGTCGCCGTGGCAGTTGGCGTAGCGGAAGCAGTGGCAGTGGCGGTAGGCGTCGCCGTAGCAGTGGACGTAGGTGTCGCGGTGGCAGTCGCCGTAGGTGTGGCCGTAGCCGTAGCTGTAGCTGTCGCGGTGGCAGTAGCCGTAGGTGTAGGAGTCGGCGAGTTGACGACTTGGTCGCCGCTTAACGTGCCGCTGCTTGTGTTGAAGTTGCCATCGCCACCATACATGGCGGTGATGGTGTGGGTACCTGCGCTTAAGCTTGAAGTCGAGAAGGTCGCTGCGCCGCTGCCGTTCAAGTTTCCGGTACCGAGCGTCGTTGCACCATCTTTAAACGTTACTGTTCCCGTCGGTCCACTACCTGAGGCTGGCGTGACGGTTGCCGTAAAGGTGACATTCTGGCCAAAAGTAGAAGGATTGGCCGATGATGTTACGGCGGTAGTGGTGCTGGCTTCGTTGACTGTTTGCCCGCCGCTGAGTGAGCCCGAGCTGTTGCTGTAATTCCCATCGGAATTAACATATTTCACAGTTACCGTGTGTGCGGGACCATTCCCGGTCGTGGACAGAGAAGTCGTCGGCTCGCTGGTCGCAGTGCTGCTAGTGCTGTTTGCACTGGAAAGAACCACGGGCGAGCCAAAGTTGCTCCCGTCCACGACGAACTGCACCGAGCCGGTCGGCGCGCCGGTGGAGCCGGCGGAGGTGTTGCTCACCGTTGCCGTAAAGGTTACCGACTGACCGAAGACCGATGGGTTGGACGACGAACTAACCGCCGTCGAGGTGGTGGGGATAACGGTCAGCGTCGCCGAAGCTGTGTTGCCGTCGCCGGTAGTTGTCGATTTGATCTGGGCGCTGTTGCAGAACACTCCGTCCGTAGAGGCTTGTACATCCACCTTTATGGTGCATTGTCCGGATGCCAGACTGGAAGTGGAGAAGTCGATGGCGCTGCTTCCCGCGGTTGCCGTGACCGAACCGCCGCAGCCGTTGACCACGTTAGGGGTTGGGGCGACAGCCAGATTCGCGGGCAGAGTGTCCGTGAAACTGGCATTGATCGCGCCCCCATACGGATTGTTGATGCTGAAAGTGATCGTGCTGGTGACACCCGTCGCGACCGTCGCGGGGTTGAAACTTTCCGAGATGCTCGGCGGGTTCCCGTTGCTCAAAGGCAGGCCGGAACTGGACGAATTAAATGCTGTGGCGAGCGGTGGATTGGTCGCGAAGTTCAGGAATCCCGTCTGGGTTGGACTGTTCGCGGTCGCGCTACATGTGACGGGATCGAAGCCGCCGGGCGCGGCCAGCTGGGAAATGTCGTAGATGTAAACACCTTGCTTCGTGGTGTCGCTTGAACTCAGCGTCACGAGCAGCTTCGTGTTCGTGAGGAAGCGCAGCGACGTGATGGCGACCGTATTGCCGTAGGTGAAAGTGATGCCGCAGGAGGTCGTCGTGCTGTCGAACGGGATGGGACCGCCGACCGCGTTGCGCGCCGACGAGTTATTATCATAGACCTGGACGGCCGGGTGTCCGGCAGCGCTGTTGCCACCGACCGCGACGTGTCCGTCGGGGGAGACCGCGAGCTTGTCGCCTGCGATCTGGGAATGGCCCGCGCCATCATTCCGGATTAAGAACGCCCGTACTTTCCTTGGCAACGGCGTTGTGACGTTATAGAAGTCCAGGTACGATGAGGCGCCGTTGGAGTTCGCGATGACAAGTTGGCTATTAGCGACGTCATAGCCGACCGCGTGCGGGTGAACGATGGTGGCGTCAGTGATGTCTATTTCTGTGCTGTTGGGTCGCGTAATCGCTACGCGCGAGATGCTCGCGTCATTAGTGATCGCGGCGGCGAACGTGCCCGGTGGGTTCGACATGTATGTGGGGAGCGCCACCACGTCGCAGGTGCGGACGGTGTTCGGGCTGCCGGGGTTCGCGATGTTCCGCTGCTGCGGGGCGGGCAAGTACGCCGGGCCGAGCAAGTATTCGGCCAGATTGTAAGTCGCGGCAAGGCTAAGATTGCCCAACGCTACGCTGCTGTCTGTGCCGATGGCGATTGATCCAGGAGCGTTGGCGTTCGTAGAGTTGGTCACACTCGTCGCCGCGCCGTTCGTGATCGCGCCCGTCGGGACGCACGCGCAGTTGCCGGTGTCGGCACCGCCTTGACCGCCGTTGGCGATCAAGAGCGAGCCGGTGAAGTCGAAGAGCAGATTCTGGGGATTGTCGACGTCCGGTTTGTTTTCGTTCGTCGAGGGGGTGACGGCGATGTGACTGGCGCCTTTGACGAAGAATGGCGTGAAGATATCAGTTGAGCCAAGGCTCAGGGTGAAGAGGTCGATCTGCCCGGCGCCTTGCTGCTCCGCGACGGCGAGGAGGTTGGGCGGGGCGCAGGGCCCGTCCAGAACGTGAACGTCTGCGTCGCCGTGGAACTCCCGTCGGAGGCTTTGACCTTCACGGCGGCGTTCGCGATGTTGCTGTTGCCCGGCGTCAGCGTGAATGTTTGTGAGGACTGATTGATGCTGAAAGAGACCGGGCCGCCTGTGCCGTTAATCGTGCCCGATGATGTTTGGAAGGTACCCGTGTTGTCCTGAATCGAGAGCGTAGGGTTGCCCGCGCCCTGCACGCTTTGATAGGCGACGGTGAAGAATACCGTGCTCGTGCCGACGCTTGTAAACGTCGGTCCAATGGTTCCATTGGTGCAAAAGCCACGACCAGTCTGGATCGTCATCGATAGGGGGCACACCGCATTCGCCGCGCTAACTGATTGCGACACCCCGCTTGTGTAGTCTCGAGCGTCGGCAAATGTGCTGCGCGCCATCGCGCCTAACGAAACGATGATGACGCACACCATGCGCACGAAGTTTCCGCCGTGCGTCATAGCTCGTTCGCCTTTCTTGTCATTTTAGGAACGGGAGCCGCACGGCAGAATAGCACTCGGGGAACGACAGGCGCGAGCGATGATCGAAAGCCCGCGCCCCGTGCCGAGGTCCCCGGTCACGCTCCAGCTCCCGCTCGCGGGATCATACAACTCCGCGCTCGTGAGATTGCCGCTGACGTAGTTATAGCCTCCTGCCACCAGCACCTTGCCGCCGGGCAGTAAGGTGGCAGTATGAAACTCGCGCCCCGTCCCGAGCGATCCGTTGCTGAAAAAGTAAAAGGCGCCTGGGCAATGGCACTTGTTGGGAGAACTAGAAGCGCCCTCGAGCGCAGAAGGAAACCGTTCATGATTCCCTTGATGGGTTTTTCTTTCATCAGTGCTTTAGCGGCGTGTCGATTCCTGCGTGAGGGTCGACACCGGTCGAGCCGCTCGAGGAAACACCGCAGCGATTGTGTGGTTCCGCCGTAAAATGTCCAGAGATTTTTTCCGCTTTGGAAAGACTCTGGTTGGGAGGAGGTGGCGTTACAAACCGACCGCGGTTACGAATACAAATATTCGTCGTGGTACTCCCTTTGAGGAGCGAACTGGACGGTCTGGTCGCCGCCGGATTCCGGGTACTCGAAGATTTTCCCTTCGTAGTTTCGGATCACGATTTTTTCGTTGTCGTGATAGAGGACGTAGCCGGGATTGATCGGGACTTTGCCGCCGCCGCCGGGGGCGTCGATGACGAATTGGGGGACGCCGTAGCCGGTGGTGTGACCGCGCAAGGCTTCGATGATCTCGATTCCCTTCGCGACGGATGAACGGAGGTGCGCGGAGCCGGTGATCAGGTCGCACTGGTAGAGATAGTAC
>JALYIN010000246.1 GCA_030775765.1 Verrucomicrobiota bacterium | reverse complement strand
CTTCGTGCCGAGATGAAACCTTCACATCCATCACGATGCCGTAAGTGCCGGATGGAACGGTCAGCGACGTGTCTTTCACGTCCGCCGCTTTTTCGCCAAAGATGGCGCGGAGCAGACGCTCTTCCGGCGCCAGTTCCGTCTCGCTCTTCGGAGTGATTTTGCCGACCAGAATGTCGCCCGGCTTCACTTCCGCACCGACGCGGACCACGCCGTCAGGACCGAGGTTGCGCAACGCTTCCTCGCTCACGTTTGGAATGTCCCGCGTGATTTCTTCGGGACCGAGCTTGGTATCGCGCGCCCCGATCTCGAATTCATCGATATGAATTGAGGTGTAAATATCTTCCTTCACGACCTTCTCCGAGATCATGATGGCGTCTTCGAAGTTGTAGCCGTTCCAAGGCATGAACGCGACGAGCACGTTGCGTCCGAGCGCGAGTTCGCCCTGGTCGGTGTTCGGACCATCGGCGATAACCTGGCCGCGTTTCACGTGCTGGCCTTTCTTCACGATCGGCTTCTGGTTTACGCAGGTGCCCGCATTCGAACGCATGAACTTCCGCAGTTCGTAAACGTGCACGCCGGCCTCGAGATCGGTCTTCAGTTTTTTGCGGCCTTCGGGCATGTGCCCGTCCTTAGTCACGACGATTTGATCCGCCGTGACGGAAGCGACTTTGCCGGCCTCTGTGGAAATCAGAACCGCGTGTGAATCGCGCGCGACTTTGCCTTCCAATCCCGTGCCAACCAATGGTGATTCCGAGACGATCAAGGGAACGCCCTGACGTTGCATGTTCGAGCCCATGAGCGCGCGGTTCGCATCGTCATGCTCGAGGAACGGGATCAGGCCTGCCGCGACCGAAACGAGCTGTTTCGGCGAGACATCCATGTAATGGACCTTCGACGGCTCGACTTCCAAAAAGTCGCCGCGATAACGGACCGAGACCTTCTCCTGGGTGAGATGCCCCTTTGCGTCCATGGTGGCATTCGCCTGCGCCACGAGGAAATTTTCCTCGCGATCGCCGGTCAAATAATCGACATGCTCGCTGACGCGACCCTTCTCGACTTTGCGATAAGGCGTCTCGATAAAGCCAAATTCGTTGATGCGCGCAAAGGTGCTCATCGAGCTGATGAGACCGATGTTCGGACCTTCCGGGGTCTCGATCGGACAAATGCGTCCGTAGTGCGACGGATGAACGTCGCGGACTTCGAAGCCCGCGCGATCGCGGCTTAACCCGCCAGGCCCGAGGGCCGAGAGTCGGCGCTTATGCGTCAGCTCCGCGAGCGGATTCGTCTGATCCATGAACTGCGAGAGCTGTGAACGGCCGAAGAAATCGCGAATGACCGCGCTCAGCGCCTTCGGGTTGATTAGCTTTTGCGGCGTCATGCCGTCAATGTTGATGTCGAACAAAGTCATGCGCTCTTTGACCAGACGCTCCGTCCGCGCGAGACCCACGCGGCACTGGTTCGCGAGCAATTCACCCACGGTCCGCACGCGACGGCTGCCGAGGTGATCGATGTCGTCGAGCGTGCCTTCGCCCCGGCGCAGGCTGATCAAATATTTGATTGCGCCGATGAAATCCTTGTCGGTCACGATGCGTTCCGTGAGGTCTACATCGATCCCGAGTTTCTGGTTGATCTTGTAACGGCCAACGCGCCCGAGATCGTATTTCTTCGGGTCGAAAAAGAGCCGCTTCAGGAGCGCCTTCGCGTTCGCCACCGTCGGCGGATCGCCAGGGCGAAGTTTACGGTAGATGTCCTTCAACGCCTCTTCCTGGTCGTGCGCTGGATCCTTTTTCAGCGCCTTGACCACGGTGTCGTCGTTCGAGATGTCGATTACTTTTACGTCCTTGTGCCCAAGGGCCATGATCTGCCGCACCGTTGCCGCAGTAAGGGGTTCGAACGCGCGAGCCACCGTCGCCTCGCCATCGAGCACGTCAGCGATAAGCACTTTCGTTGCGAGCTCTTCTTCGCCGAGCTTCTCGCTCAGCTTCAGGGTCTCGATGGTATAAAAAAGTTTGATCACTTCCTCGTCCGAGCCGTAGCCCAGCGCGCGCAGGAAAGTGGTCGCAAGGAATTTCCGCCGGCGCTTGCGCCGATCGAGATAGATATAAAGCAGATCGCTCGTGTCGAATTGCACTTCGATCCACGAACCGCGGTCCGGAATGATCCGGAAGCTGTAGAGCACCTTGCCGTTTAAATGGATGCTCGATTCAAACGCGATTCCCGGCGAGCGATGAAGCTGGCTGACCACGACGCGCTCCGCGCCATTGATCACGAATGTTCCCTGCGGCGTCATGAGCGGGATCTCGCCCATGTAAACTTTTTCTTCCTTGGTCCCCTTCTCCTCGCGGAGCTGGAAAGTCACATGGAGCGGTGCGCTGTAGGTCTGGCTTTCGCGCTGGGCCTCAAGCGCCGACAGCTTCGGTTCGCCGATTTCGTAATGACTGAAATCGAGCGTCGCCTTTTCGTCGTAGCTTTCGAT
>JALYIN010000245.1 GCA_030775765.1 Verrucomicrobiota bacterium | reverse complement strand
GCATCGAAGTCCCCCACGCCGACAAAGTCTGCAGGTTCCGGCACAGGAAAGCTCTTCGTCCCCGCTAAAAAAGCCGCCGTGGTAAATTGACCACGCTCCCGGCGCAGGCGCGCTTCGGGGCCGTTGGGGTAAATCGCGTCCACGTTGCCGCGTCGAATCAACACCATGCCGCCTCCGGCCGGATCGGCGTAACCAGTCACCAGATCGGGCACGCCATCTTCATCGAAATCGGCGGATGCCAGGGCGCGGCTCGTTAAACCATTCGAGGGGGGGGCGCTGTCCGCGGGAACCGCTGCCCCCTCGATCAAATGGATCGAAGCTGATCCTGGGGCGCTGGAACGGATTTCTACGCGTCCAGCACGCACGATCATTTGGGTCGCGAAAATGAGCGGGAGAGCGAATTTAAGTAGATTTTTCATGGTAATGGTAGAACCCCTCATTAACTAACCGCGCGATTCCGGCGACAAACTGGACAAGATTTTTTAAAAATTTCTTCCGCCCGATCCCGGAAAAGGTGAGAATGAGTCCCAAAGATGAACGCTGCTCCGAGAGCCGAAGTCACGCAGCTCCTCCAGGGATGGAATCTTGGCGACAAAAACGCTGCCGCCTGCCTTATGCCACTGGTCTACGAAGAGCTACGCCGGCGCGCGGCGGAATTTTTGCGACAGGAACGCCCCGATCACACCTTGCAAGCCACGGCGCTTGTGCACGAAGCTTACCTGAAGCTGGTCGATCAAACGCGGGCAAACTGGAAAGATCGCGCGCACTTCGCCAGCGTGGCCGCGCACCTGATGCGGCGCATTCTTGTCCAGCACGCCCGCGACCACAATGCGGCGAAGCGCGGCGGAAAATTAGAGAAACTTTATCTCGATGAAACGAGGGAGTTGTCGTGCGAGCAACGGCCTGATCTAGTGGCTCTGGACGACGTCCTCGAAGGTTTTGCCGCCACCTATCCTCGCGAAGGTCGGGTGGTAGAACTGAAGTTTTTCGGCGGTCTCGAAACAAATGAAATCGCGGAAGTGCTGGATGTGTCAGCGAAAGCGGTTTCGCGGGATTGGCATTTTGCCAAACTGTGGCTTCGTCGCGAGCTAAAGGGAAGCATTGCCCATGACTGAGCAGCGCGCAGAACGCGTCGCCGAACTCGTTAAATCCGCGGTCGAATGTAGTCCGGAAGCCCGAGCCGCTTTTCTGGCTGAGGAATGCGGAAGCGATCCAGAGTTGCGCGCAGAAATAGAATCACTTCTGCAAGAAGACGAAGGCGCGAGCCTATTCCTCGAAGTTCCGGCCATCCATCTTGCAGCGAAGTCGCTTGTGCGTGAAGGCGCATTCCACACCGGCGAAACTGTCGGCAATTACGAGATCGTCTCGCTTATCGGCAGCGGCGGCATGGGCGAAGTTTATCTCGCAGAAGATCGAGAATTACATCGCAGGGTCGCACTCAAGCTTGTTCGTCGCGGCATGGCCTCGGAGGAGATGATCCATCACCTCAAACGCGAAGAACATCTCCTGGCCAGTCTTAATCACCCAAACATCGCCCAGCTTTACGGCGGCAGCGTGACCGCAGACGGGATCCCCTTTTTCGCGATGGAATTTGTTGAGGGCGAACGACTGGACCAATATTGCCACGAGCGGGGCTTGCCGACGAACGAGCGACTCCAGCTTTTTCGCAAAGTCTGTTCGGCCGTCACCTACGCGCACCAACACCTTGTCATTCACCGCGACCTGAAGCCGGCCAATATCCGCGTCACGCCGGAAGGCGAACCAAAGCTGCTTGATTTTGGGATCGCGAAATTGCTCGACTCAGAGGAGGCGCGACACGGCGGTCAAACCCTCACGCTTCACGGAGTGATGACGCCGGAGTACGCAAGCCCGGAACAGGTCGCCGGCGGAAGCATCACCACTGCGAGTGATGTTTATAGCCTCGGCGTCATTCTCTACACGCTGCTCACCGGACAAAGTCCCTATCGATCGAAAACGAATCAGCCCCAGGAAATCGCGCGAGCCATCGCCGAGCAAGAGGCAACGCCTCCAAGCACAGCTATTTTTAAATCGATTTCTGTGCGCAATCACGAATCGCGATTCACCGCCCATGATTCACGATCGCTCCGCGGCGACCTCGACAACATCGTTCTCAAGGCCATACGCAAAGAACCGGCGCGCCGTTACGCTTCCGTCGAGCAATTCTCCGAAGACATCCATCGTCATCTCGAAGGTCTGCCCGTCATTGCGCGGAAAGACACCTGGAGTTATCGCAGCGGGAAGTTCGTTAGGCGCCATAAAGTGGGCGCGCTCGCTGCGACTCTTGTGCTTTTCGCGCTCGCCGCCGGCATCATCGCTTTCGCGATCGAGGCGCGCGTTGCCGCCCTGCAACGCGACCAGGCTCGAATCGAGAAAGCCAACGCCGAACGCGTGAGCGC
>JALYIN010000244.1 GCA_030775765.1 Verrucomicrobiota bacterium | reverse complement strand
GTGGATCTCTTCAAAAAGACCGAGCAGGTAAAACGGCAGGCGGAAGAGCGGGAGAAGCTGATTCGGGAACAAGCGGCGCGAGTAGAAGCGGAAACGCGGCAGGAACGGTTCGCGTTTTTGGCGGATGCCAGCAACGTCCTGGCTGGCTCGCTCGATTACGAGGAAACGTTTCAAAACCTGGCGGCATTGGTCGTGCCGCGCCTCGCCGATTTCTGCATTGTGTCAGCGGCTGAGGGAGAAGGTGAAATGCGTCAAGTGGCGGTCGCTCACCGCGATCCGACCGACGACCCAGCGATGCAAAAGCTCGTGGCCCAGTTCCCATCCAGTGCAGCCGCTCGGGTGGGCGGCGCGCATGTTCTGAAGACTGGCAAATCCCAAATGCTTTGCGATGTCCAGGAGGGCGACTTGCATGAGGTGTTCTCGAAAAAGGCGGACTGGGAATTGATTCGTTCCTTTTCCGCGCAGTCCTTCATCGCGGTGCCGCTGCGGGCCCACGACCGGGTTCTCGGGGCGCTGGTTATGATCAACACGAGCCCCGAGCGCATTTGCGGAAGCGAGGAGCTTTCGCTCGCCGAAGAACTGGCCCGTCGGGCGGCGCTCGCACTCGATAACGCGCGGCTTTACAAGTCCGCCCAAAAAGCGCGGGCCGAATCGGAACGGGCCAATCGGGCGAAAGATTCTTTTCTCGCCATGCTCAGCCATGAGTTGCGCACGCCGCTTACGCCGGTGCTGACTTCCGTGCTTGCGCTGGAGCAGGCCGACAATTTGTCCGAAGAAGTTCGCGCGTCGCTGCAGATGATTCGCCGCAACGTCGAGCTCGAAGCGCGTCTGATCGACGATTTGCTCGACCTGACGCGGATCAGCAAAGGCAAAGTGCAATTGAGCCTGGAAGAGGTCGACGCGCATTCGCTCCTGCGCAACGCGCTCGAAATTTGCCAGGCCGATATCGACAAGAAGCAGCTCGGGCTGCAGACCGATTTCGCTGCGGAGAAAGTTTCGTTCGAAGCCGATCCGGCGCGCTTGCAGCAAATCTTTTGGAACCTGATCAAGAACGCGGTGAAATTCACCCCGGAAGGCGGTCGCCTCCAAATCCGCACCCAGAACCTTGACGGGCATTTGCAGGTGGAAGTTTCCGACACCGGGATGGGGATCGAAGCCGAGATGCTCCCGAAAATTTTCAACGCCTTCGAACAGGGCGCGCGCAGTCAACTGGGGGGCCTCGGCCTCGGCCTGGCAATCAGCAAGGCTCTCGTGGAAACGCACAATGGCAAGTTGACGGCGGCCAGCCCTGGCCGGGACCAGGGCGCGACCTTCACTGCAGTTTTCCCCGTGGGCTCATCGAACGCCGCCCACAATCGGATAGCGATGCCGGTCCTGGCGACTGCGCGCAAGTCGATGCGGATATTGTTCGTCGAAGATCATGAAGATACAAACCGCTCGCTCACTCAGCTTCTTCGGCGGCGTGGCTATTACGTGCAGCCGGCGCACAGCGTTCAGGAGGCGCTCGCGGCGGCGGCGCAGGAGGAATTTGACGTGCTGGTGAGCGACATCGGTTTACCCGATGGAAGCGGAATCGACCTGATGGAAAAACTCAAAGGCGATCATCCGATTTTTGGGATCGCATTGACCGGCTTCGGCATGGAAGACGATTTACGAAAGAGTCACGAAGTCGGTTTTGATCATCACCTGGTGAAGCCGGTGGATTTGAACCTGCTCGACGCGCTGATCCAGCAGGCTGAGCCGGCGGGAGAAGAGATCGCCGCGTCGAACCCGGCATCCTGACCGCCATCATTACCCGAAAGCACTTGAGCTTTATGGGAATCTGCGTGCAAATACCACAGGCCCGGCCCGTTTAACCGGGACGCTGCTTCGTATGGGGAAAATTTTTTATTTCGTGTTAGGTTTTACCGCGGTGATGAGCGCGTCCGCTGACACCGCCGTTGACGAGGAGAAACCGCACGGACGCGTTTGCCTGTCGGTCTACGAGCCAGGTCCGCCGGAAAAGGAAGAAGCGTTTCAAATTTCGGCGCCGGCCGGCGCCGGCAAGACGGTGCGCGCCTACGTCGACGCCAGTGATAAATGTAGCGTGCTGCTCGCAGCGCTGACCAAAGACGGAAAACTGGTGAACAGCTGGCGGCCGCAGCTTTCCGAAGTGCCGGGCGAGTTTGAAGAGATTCTTCTGCCGAAGACGCCCGTGAAGTGGGATTGGTCGACCGCCAGCGGACCTTTCGATCTTTACGTCCTGTTCCTCGAGCCGGGTTCAAAGGAAATCGACGAAGCGAAAAAGCTGGTCGATGCGATGCAGAACTCGAAAGACGATCGCATCCTGGCGATGCAAACGGGAAAACTGAAAGAGCTGATCGGCAAACTGGCGAGCGACAAGGACCGAGCGAATCAGGCGCTGGTGAGCGAACCGGAAGTCGGCGGAGTGTTTCGCGGCGCCGCCTTTCCCTGGCGCCAGTTCGCCCAGAAGGTGAATTTCTCGGCGGATCGCCCGGGAGTGCTGGTGCTTTCCAGCGAAAGCTCGGAAAAGAAATGACGCCCGGCGGTTCGGCCGGGGCCAAAGCTGCCGGAGAACAAATCTGGCTCAGGTCGCCCTGGCCGCTCCTCCTCGCCATTTGCGGCGCGGCGGCGCTCTGGACCTTGGTAGCGGGGAACCCGTTCGAAGGTCTCGAGATGCGATGGTTCGGCCAGATCCTGCGCTGGCGTTACGAACGCGGAATGGCGCCGCCGGCCGATCCCAGCATCGTTCACGTCGACATTATGCAGGTCGATTTGCGGAAGACGCCGACGCTGGAGCTGGAATACCAAAGCGCCGCCAACATAATTCGCCAGGCCTTCGAGATGGGGGCGAAGGTCATCGCTTTCGATGTTGTTTTCGGCCGCGGAAACGAAGCGATGGCCGATCCGATCCTGAAGGAAATCGAGCGCGGCAAATCGCAAAACAAAACCGTCATCCTTGCGGAAGCGCTCTTGCCAGCGCCGGAAGACGGGAAGGAAGAACGCATTCGCTCCTTCCCTTTCCGGGAGCGGGTGCTGCCGGCGGGATCGATTAACGTCCGGGCAGACAGCGACGGGGTGCTGCGACGTTACGATTTCGTGCGCGAGGCGGCGGGGGAGAAACATGAGCCTTCCCTTGCACTCGCGTCCTACTTCGCCTGGCGGGAGATCGCGTGGGATGGTGGGGTCACGTTTCCAAAACGGGACGTGCTACGCTGGGAAGAATTATCGAGCGATTTCACTAGTGTGGAACCGAGAGAACTCAAGCTCGAGACGGTCCTGTTGAATTATCGCAGTCCGTGGACGGGGACCGGGCCGGCCGCCTTCCGGCATTACAACATCGCACAGCTGGAGTCGCTTTATGAAACGAGCCGCGCGACTAATGCGCAGCCGCTGGCGAACGCGGTTGTGTTTGTCTCGTATTATGGTGCGGGGCTCGGGGACATGGGAACCACCGCGATTGCGGCTAATCAGCCACGGGTGGTTCTACATTCCGCTGCGTTGAATGACTTGATGCAACGCGCCTGGCTGCGGCGAGCCCCGGGTTGGGTCGATGCTCTAGCGATCCTTGGCCTGGTCTTGCTCGGAGCGGTCGCGACATTTTTCCGCGGGACGTTGTCGCTGCTCTTCTTGTGGCTGCTTGGGATTGCAGCGTGCTGCGCGCTGAGCGGGATTTCCATTCTTAAAACAGGATGGGTTCCGGGATTGATGAGTGCCGGCGTAGTTTGGAGCGGCATGACTCTGGTGGAATTGGGCCGCAGGCAAAGCCACGAATTCATCCAGCGGTTGAAGCTCCGCTCCACGATGAGTCTCTACTTTTCGCCGCACATCATGGAGCACGTGTTGAAGAATCCCGGCTCGATGGAGCCGCAACAGGCGGAAATCACCGTGCTCCTCACGGACCTTCGCAACTCGACAGCAATTGCGGAGTTGCTCGGGCCGCCGGGAATGTTCCAGCTTCTGAACCAGGTCTTCGAAACGCAAACCCGCGCCATCCTCGCGGAGGACGGGAGCATGGAACATTTCCTGGGCGACCAATTCCTCAGCTACTGGGGCGCGCCCGATGCCCAACCGGACGCGACCGATCGCGCTTTTCGCGCCGCGCTGAATCTTATTTCCGGAATGGAAGAGCTGCGTGGAAACCTGGAGCCGAAGTTGAAAGCGCTCTTTGGTTACGGCGTCGCTTTGCACAGCGGCACGGCGCTTATCGGCAACAAAGGTTCGGCGCAGCGGTTGGATTACGGTTTGGTCGGAGACCTGATTAATGCGGCGGCCCGCGTGGAGTCACTCACGAAACATTACGGGGCCTTGTTCTTGATCACTCGAGAAGCGTTTGCCAGGTTGTCCGTCGCACCCACGGTTCGCCTTATCGACAAGGCGATAGTGAAAGGAAAATCCGTTCCGCTGGAGCTGCTCGAAGTAAAACATGCTCATAGCCCCGATCATTTTGATGAGACTCTGGAGCGATATAACGC
>JALYIN010000243.1 GCA_030775765.1 Verrucomicrobiota bacterium | reverse complement strand
CGGCGCACGCCTACAGCTACGCCTATTATTTGCCGCGGAAGAAAAAATGGCAGGAGGCATTTGGGCGAACATCGCGCGACCAAACGCCGGATATTTATCACCCGCAGCCTTTCAGCCGCAGTTACGTGGTGAATCTGGACGACTGGTACGCGCAGAGTCATCCGGACGAAGATTTCGCGGAGACGTTCGCGGTCTGGCTGACGCCGGAAGAGGATTGGCGGAAGCGCTACGGCGGCTGGAAGGCGCTGCAAAAGATCGAATACGTGGACGAGCTAATGCGCTCCCTTGCCGGCAAGCCGCCGCTCCACATGCCGAAATTTCGTGCGGCGGATTACGATTGTTTGAACCTGAAGCTGAAAACGTACTACGCGCGAAAACGAAAACTCTACGCGGACACCTATCCCGATTTTTACGATGCCGACCTGCGCCAGCTCTTTTCGGCGACGCCGGGCCCGGGCCGGATCACCGCCGCGGCCTACCTGCGGCGAAGACGGCGGCGCCTGTTGAATTCCGTCTGCCAGTGGACGAACGAAAAGAAATTCCGGGTGAACAAACTGCTCTCGCGTCTCATCGATCGCACCGACCAGCTCGATCTGCTCGTTTTGAATGACGACCCGCAGCAGGATTTCCGCATCACGTCATTCATCACAACGCTGGTGATGAATTATCTTTTCACCGGCAAATTCAAACGCACGAAATAGCGTGAAGAAAAAAATCAAAGTCCTCGCCCTGTTCGACGCGATCCGGCCGACCAAGATCGACCAGGACCTGAGCAAGGAGATGAAGACCGAGGATTGGAAGACCGAGGCGAACGTCCTCGCGGCACTCGGCGCGCTCGGCCATCCGACGGAGCATCTCGCCATCTTCGACAATCTCGATCTGCTCCGGCAAAAACTTGAAGGCTTCGCGCCGGATGTGATTTTCAATCTCGCGGACCAGTTCAAAAACAATCGCGGTTTCGACCAGAACATAGCGTCGCTTCTCGAGATGCAGGGCGTGCCGTTCACCGGCTGCGGCGCGACGGGCCTCGTCCTTTGCAAACACAAAGGAACGTCGAAGAAAATTCTCGGTTACCACCACATCCACGTGCCGAATTTCGTGGTCATCCCTCGCGGCCAGCGGATCGCGCGCTTAAAGAGGCCGAAGTTCCCGCTCCTGGTTAAGCCGGTGAAAGAAGAGGCCTCCTACGGAATCTCGCAGGCCTCGTTCGTAACCAGCGACGAACAGTTCCGGGAGCGCGTGGCCTTCCTCCACGAGAGTCACGACTGCGACGTGATCGCGGAGGAATACATCGAGGGGCGCGAACTTTACGTGAGCGTGATGGGCAATGCGAAATTGACCGTGTTTCCGATCCGCGAACTGATTTTCCGGGAAGTGCCGCCTAACGAACCAAAAATCGCTACTTACAAGGCAAAGTGGGACGAGGAATACCGCAAGCGCTGGGGCTTGCAGAACCAATTTCCGGAAGACCTGGCGCCGGCGCTGATCGCGGAAATTGAGGACGTGTGTAAGCGAATCTACCGGTTGCTCACGATCGAAGGCTACGCGCGGATCGATCTACGGCTGACGTCCGACAACAAGATTTACTTCATCGAAGCGAACCCGAATCCGATCCTCGCCGAAGACGAAGACTTCGCTCAGGCGGCGGCGAAAGCGGCGCTGCCCTATCCAAAGTTGATCGATCGGATCATCGGGATCGGGATGAAGACAGTTCGTGGATAAAAGGCAGGAAGAATGGAGCGACCGGGACCCGCGACCTAGACTGTACAGCCGCGCGGGCGGCGGAGAGCGAAGCAGGAGCTGAGCGAATCAAAACGCCGAACGCGACTATTGATTGCGGGTTGGGGATAGGCGGACGGTTTTCGATTCCCCGCCGCCGAACTCCAGGGAGAACGAACAGAGCACAGCCACTCGAGGCGAATCCGCCGTGCATCCGAACAACGGCGCGACGCTTATGACGGTGTGAAGGTTCGGTTTCCAGTTGGCGCTTGGCCCGATGACAAACTCGCTCGCTGATCCCTGCTTTTCCGCACGTCGGGTCGCGTTGGTGTAGCGCATCTCCGCGCCTATTTCGAGTTTATCCGCCACGGCGAGATACGCGATATCCTGGGTGAAGCCGACTTCGCGGTTTCGCGCACCCCCGAGTTCGTGTTGAAAGAAGACGTTCGCCGCCCATTGCACCCGCGGAACGAATTCCTGACCTAGTAACAGCCGAAGCTCATAAGCATCCGGCGAGTTCCTGTCCAAGATCCGATCAAAACGATTCGCGATTTCTTTCCCGGTGCCGAATCGGTATTCACCGGAGATGGCCGGGTTCAATGGGATCTTGCCCCACGAGGCGAAGGCGTAGCGCGCGCCCAAGGCAGCGCCCATCTCGGACGCATCCCCCCCACC
>JALYIN010000242.1 GCA_030775765.1 Verrucomicrobiota bacterium | reverse complement strand
TTTGAACCAGAAGCTGCGCGCGCCGCTTAATGCCATTATCGGTTTTGCCGAATTGGTCTCGATGCGGCCCGGAGGCTCGGCCGCGAAAGATGCCGACGTCCAACACATTCTCACAGCCGCGCGCGATTTGCTCGGAATCATTACCCAGGAGTTGGGCGATGGCAGCACGGACCGATCTACCCCGGCCTCGGACGCGGCTACCGCCGCGTCGTGCGATGTCCTTTACATTGAAGATGACCCGGTGAATTTCACGCTGGTCGAGCGGATCCTCGAGTTTCGCCCGGCGCTGAAACTGATGCATGCCCGGACGGGCGGGGACGGAGTCGAGCTGGCCCAGGCGCATCAACCGAAGCTGATCCTGCTCGATCTCAATTTGCCGGACATGCACGGGTCGGAGGTTCTGAGGCAACTGCAACACCAACCCGAAACCGCAAAAGTACCGGTCGTTGTCTTAAGCGCGGACGCCACGCCGAGCCAAATCGAACGCCTGCTCACCGCGGGCGCCCGGAATTATCTCACCAAGCCTTTCGACATCGATCCCTTCCTCGCGGTGGTCGACGAGATGGTGGCTTGAACAAGGAGCGGCGATTTGAAATCGCCCTCTTTCTCCTTCGCGGTTTGGAAACCGACGCTCCTTGGGCTTAAGTTCGACTCGTGTTCGCGACGTCAGGCCTCAGTAGCTTATCCAAGCCGGAATTGTATCAGCAACTCGCCACTCAGATCTCCGCCCTGATCCAGGATGAGACGGATCCCGTCGCGAACATGGCCAACTGCGCGGCCGTCCTGTTTAACTCGGTGCCGCGATTGAATTGGGTTGGGTTTTATTTGCTAAAGGGAGGCGAGCTGGTCCTCGGTCCTTTCCAAGGGCGGCCGGCTTGCGTGCGGATTGCGTTCGGGCGCGGCGTCGTGGGGACGGCTGCGGAAAAGCGAAACGTAATTCGCGTCGCGAACGTGAACGAGTACCCCGGCCATATCGCATGCGATACCGCATCGAAATCGGAGATCGTTATCCCGCTGGTGAGCCGCGATTCGCACATCCTCGGCGTGCTCGATGTCGACAGCCCGGAGTTGGATCGATTCGATGCCGAAGACGAAGAAGGCTTGCGCGCGATCGGAAAGATCATCGCAGCGAAGCTGTAACATTGGAGCCGGCGCCCTCGCGCCGGTGAGGTTGCGGACGGTTTCTCCCCACGGCCCGAGGGTAGACCGTCTCCAAGACACGCTACGCGTCCTCCTCCGCCTTCTCGCCGTGCTCGACGATGTCGCCTTGCTGGAAGAGCACGCCTTGCGCAATTTCCCGCCATTCCGCCTTGGCTCGGAAAAGCCATTCGAGGTCCATGGCGAAATGTTTGAATTCCTCTTTCTGCGCATTCTTCATGATGGCGCGAGCGCTCTTGTCTTTCTCGACCGAGATGCGCTGCTCGTACCAATTGATCGCTTCGGCCTCTTCGCCTAACGACGTGATCATCCGGGCAAATGTCCGGGTTTCCCCCGACAATTCGTTTGCCGGTTCGTGATATTGTTCGAATCCCATTATTTTTTCCTGCCTTTCCGTTTTGTTTTCGAAACTTCCGGCACCGTCTTTTCTTCGTCGAGCTGCGCGGCGCGAAATCGGCGGAGCGAATGCGTGGCGAGACTCTCTTCGAAAAGATCGCGGTTGATCGCCTGCGCCGCGGCAGCCCCCTGGCCGGCGGCAATAATCATCTGGCAGTTCGCGGGCGTGACGCAGCCCGAGGCATATAACCGCGGCACGCTCGTGCGCATGCATTGGTCGACTTTGATCTGACCGTCCGAATCGAGCTTCGCGCCCAGTTTCTTCGCGAGCTGGTTGTGGAAAATGTCACCGCGCGTGGTGAAGAGGTAATCGATCTTCATGCTCTCGCCGTTCCCGAACTGGAGCGCGCGGATCTTCCGCCGGCGATGTTCGACGTCACAAATGCGTTTTCGCGAGACGGGGATTTCGTATTCCTCCAGCCAGCGGGCATGCTGCTTGTCCCAACGCGGCCTGTCGCCGTTCGTGGCCACGATGACGCAGGCGGAATAATGCAGCATGCCAAGCGCGTATTCGACCGCTTCGTTGTTCGCGCCGATGATCGCGATCCGCTTTTCGCGGACGCGATAGCCGTCGCAGTCCTTGCAGAAAAACATGCTGTGGCCGAGGCATTGTTTCACGCCGGGAATCTCGGGCGGGAGATGAAAAATGCCGGTAGCGATGAGCAATCTTTTGGCCCGGTAAGTTTTTTTTCCTTTCAGGACAAAGACCGCGTCGCGGGCTGAGACGTTCCTGATTTCGTCTCGGATGAAACGCACTTCATGCTTTTCTGCCTGGGCGCGGCCATTCTTCAGCAGTTCCTCGCCCCCGACGCCGCGGGGGAAGCCGAGATAATTTTCCACGACCGGTTCCCATTTCGCCATGGAATGCCCGGAATCGATGACCAGCGTATCGCGTTGAGCGCGCCCGAGATAAATCGCCGCAGACAAACCAGCGATCCCGCCGCCGACGATAATGACTTCGCGGAGGTTCGGATGATTGAAATCGGAGTGTTGAACCATGTTCGTTCCTACAATACGCAGCCGAGGGAGGTACCGAGCTTGGTGCACCCGGCGCTCCGCGCACGATGTTTCACTGTCCCCGCGATGCCGGCATCCACCTACTTCGGCGCCGGTTTGGGCGCTTCCGGAGGTTTTGCGCCAGGCGCTTCGCCACCGGGCAGTTCGGCGTCTTCCGGCACGGCGTGAATATCCGCTTCGACGAAGGAATTAGGATGGCTCGACAACTCCTTGCGCAAGGCCGCGATCTGCGCCGCGGAAACCGGCCCGGCCTTGTTGCCCCACTCCTGGCGAATGTAAGTGAGAACGTCGGCGATCTTTGGGTCCGTCAACGTCTTGTCCCAGGGTTGCATGACGGCCGTGCCGAATTGCTGGCCCTTTACCGTGATCGGACCCTGCAAACCTTTGAGCACGATCATGGCCGGTCGGCGTGAGCCGCCGTTCACGATTTCGGAGCCCGCGAGGGGCGGATAACCCTGGCCCGCTGCGCCGAGTCCGTTCGGTTGATGGCAGACCGCGCAGTTCGCCGAGAAAATCTTTTTGCCACGGTCGACCTGGGAGAGTTCGGTCGTTTGCCCGCCGCCCGGACCATTCGGGCCCTGCGTTTTTGCGTGGGGGATGAGTGCGGGATCAAGACTGTCGCCGCTAAAATTGCCGGAGAAACGCCCGAGGTAGGCGCCGCCGAAAAAGATCGCGAGACCGTAGACCGCGATCAACCAGATCGAGAGCGGTTCGAGACCGACGCGCGGTTCGCGTTTCTCCCGCTGGATCGCGGCGTGCACCTGATGCACGTCAGAGCTTTCGCCATAATCCATTCCCTGCCGGCTGTGACCGCCGGGCGTGCTCTCGTTCATTTCTTTTCCTCCTTGGCCGGAGCCGGTGGTGAGGCGGGTGCGGGTGAAGAAGCGGGCGCCGAAGTCAGCTTCGCTTCCGTCAAAGCGTGGGATTGGTCGAGAGAGAGCAGGTAAGCCACAAGGCATTTCGCGTCGTAACTCGGTACGACTTCCCATTCGTCAGGCAACGCCTCGGCGCCAGTCAGCTTCAGGGCATCGGCCGAGCGCTCGCCAGAAACGCGGCGCTTGTCGTAGAAAAATTTGTAGGCGGGCATATTCGAAGTGGAACCGGCCAGGACACTGCGCGGACTATAC
>JALYIN010000241.1 GCA_030775765.1 Verrucomicrobiota bacterium | reverse complement strand
GCCTTAAGCCGTCAAGATCCTAGCGGCGCAGAGATCTTGCACCGATCTGGGTAGCCGCTGATGGAAACCGACAGAGCTGCATCTCTCCAGCGCCACCGGACACACGCTCCGCCGCCAATAAACTTGTCGTCGGTCGACGAAATCTCGGGCATAAGGTCGGGGTATAAAGGGGGCAGCTTCATAATCTCACTGTGGCGCAGGGCGCTGATCTTCGGATGGTGTGCCACGCACCACAGTCGGCATCCGGTATTCAGCGGTTTTACGATTACGATAGCGGGCAGGGGCTACCTCCGCCGTCTAGAGGCCTGACTTTTCCACGCTGCTGGAGCCGTATTCTTTCCCGTCAACGCGCAGCCATTATCACTTGGCTTTTTCATGTACTAGCGACGATTCTCAGGCACTATTATATGGCTCGTTACACGCTAAGGCCTAACCAATCGCTGCAGCTAACCGCTGGCCGCTCTGCTTTCCCGGACAGATTTATGAGAACACATCCATTCCAATCCACGCTCGCCCTCGCCAGCGGCAACTGAGCTCGGTCTCGTTAGATGGATCGCGCGCGCATCTTTTCGGCAATCGCAGCAACCTGCAGCCTTGCTAGTGCCATCGCGGGCCAGTCGGCCACTTCCGAGTATACGAGCACCGCTTCGAAGGGGTGCACCATGATCGAGGAGCATGAGGGAGGCGCGGCATTCAAGATGCTCTGCCGAGGCTATCCACCTTACGCGGTTGTCCACGAGAGTTACGACGGCCGGAGCTGGATTAGCCTTCGTAACCGTGGGCGAGACGTCGATTTACAGCATTCGACTACGCAGGTCGTGCGGTGGGGCGCATTCCCAGCAAAGACAAATGATGTCGTAGAATGGCGTGGAGTCTGGCATGGCGCTGAGTTTGTGCCATACGCTATCATTTACCGGCTGAGCCGCACCGATCTATTATCCAGTAAGGAGCGTACGCGCTTGATTGTTGTCAGACTCGCGGGCGAGAAGTCCACCGTGATAGGCTACGCCGAGGGAGCAGGCGAAGACGCCGAGGCAAAAAGAATAGCTGATGAAGACCACTCGCACGAACAACGCTAACCATCTAACCAGGCGCTGCAGCGAACCGCTATCCGCCGCGCGTGCCCCCGTTTTCTATGATTAAACCCTTCCGTTTCGATCGGCGCTCGCCCCCGGTAGGCCGTCGCTGATCTTGTTCTCGTTAGACGTTCCTCCACCGTTCTATCTTAACGGATTCATGCGGGTCGCAGCGATGATTCGCTGACCATGCGTCGCCTATTTGTCATTTCTCTGAAAGAGGGCAAATAGCAGAGACTTATGTCGATCTCGTCCTTTGCAGCGGTGATTCGTTGGACCAAGGTCTCAACGATTCTTCGCCTCTCGTCAGTATTCATTTTGGGCCAGCAAGCGTAAAGATCTTGAGCTTCAAAACGCGGAGGAATCGACTTCGAGACGGTGATTTTTTCTCGAGGGTCGAACCCCCTCCGGACTTATCTTGTCAGCGGGCATGAAATTACTCACAACACCTGCAGATTTCGGTCTTGGTTTCCGTGAATCGGTAGCCGATACCGCGGCTTGTCATCATCAAGTCGGACTGGTTGGGCTCGGCTCACTCTTTCGCCGCCGGTGTGTAAATAAGCTCCACTATTGGCAATGTTTCTCAGATTTCGGGACTCAGGTTTCGGGCGGGACAGAGGTGCGTTATAACGCTTGCACGCGCATGACAAATACGCGCATTATTGGCCGGTACGCGGGGGAAAAAATGCCGCTTGCTTGCAAACACCGCACCATCAATTTCCCGATTTGCGGAGTGATTCCGACCTTCGGGCGATGAAAACCGCCAGCTAGAAAGATCGCTTTCGTACCTATGCCGGAAAGTGAGCGCTTCACCAGAAGTGCGTAATTTAAACGACTGGCGAAAAGTATCAAAAGTCATTGTGTAGGAAGACGAAGCGTTCGTCCGCGAGCGGATAAGAAATGATTCCAACCATCAAGCGTCCACGCAATGTGAACGTCCCGCGTGCGGCTGCGATCCTGTATGGGGACTGGGGCACGAGCAAAGCGTATGTGATCGGCCTTGCGTTTGCCGTGGCGGGCTATGCATCATTCTGGCTGATCGGCGCGATGTGCATTCTT
Source organism: Verrucomicrobiota bacterium (assembly GCA_030775765.1). GTDB lineage: Bacteria > Verrucomicrobiota > Verrucomicrobiia > Chthoniobacterales > UBA10450 > AV80. Next base: position 2,210 of record JALYIN010000241.1, on the reverse strand, counting down.
ACGGCGCTCGTCGGGATCAACTACATCATCATCTGCCGGCTCTATCCGGATGGCGGCGGCGTTTACGCAAGTGTGCGCCATCGCTCCGAGATCATCTCAATCGTCGGCGCGTTTCTTCTCATCGCGGATTACCTCGTCACTGCCGCTATCAGCGCGCTTTCCGCATTTCAATATCTCGGCGTTCCGCATCCGGAGAAATTCGCGGCCGCGGCCATCCTTATTATCGGCCTGCTCAATTTGCTGGGTCCCAAACATACTGGTGGTCTCGCGTTTCTCATCTCAGTGCCAACGGCAATCGTCGTGATCACGCTCGGACTCTTCAGTCTCCCTCATCTCGGAAATGCGCTCGGCCGTCTCGAGCCACTCCACGGCGGCTTCTGGGGTAACTGGGGCGGCTTCGTCGGGATCGTCCTCGCGCTCTCTGGCGTCGAAGCGATCGCGAACGCCACCGGCGTCATGCGGCTTGACCCTGGTAGTACGGACGCGAAACCGTCAGTGCACAAGACTTCCACGCCGGCACTGCTGTGGGTAATGGTGGAGGTTTGCATTTTTACTGCGCTCCTGGGACTCGCGATGCATGCGCTCGGCGGATTGCAGGTCGCGAATGGCGACGTGAACGCGCCCGGCGCGGAAGGAGTGCGCGATTACATGCTGCGCTACATGGGCGAAGCATTCGTCGGCAGCGCGCTGGGGCCCGCGATCGGACACGCGTTTGGCTTCGCCGTCAGCCTCACCTTCGGCTTACTCCTTCTCTCAGCAGTCAACACAGCCATCGTAGATCTGATCACGATCCAATTCCTTATGGCGCGCGACCGGGAGTTGCCGTCGATCTTTCAGCGTCTCAACAAATGGGGAGTCCCGGGCATCGGCATGTTGCTCGCCACCATCGTCCCGATGGCGCTCGTCATCCTTGTCAAAGAAATGGCTGGCCTTGCCGATCTCTACGCAGTCGGCGTCGTCGGCGCCATCGCCACCAACCTCGGAGCGACGGCGACCGACTGGAAACTCTCGATCAAGATTTGGGAACGGACGTTGATGTTTGGTACCTTCATCGTGATGGCTGCGATCGAGATGTCGCTGCTCATCGATAAACCAAACGCGCGTTACTTCGCCGTCACCATTCTCGCCGTTGGATTAATCCTACGCGGCCTCGTCCAGGAACGCCGGCTGAAGAAGGACGCCGCACCTCCCGCCAAACCCGTTGTGTTTCCTATCCAAGTCGCCCCTGCCAGTCCGGAACCGGAGTCAGGATTCACAAGCGCCGAATCCATTCTTTGTGCCATCCGCGGCACGGGCCGCACGCTCGATTTCGCCTTACGCGAATCACGCGAGACTGGCCGCCGGCTTTATCTTCTTTTCGTGCGAGAGCAGCGCTTCATGACCGAGCAAGACAGCAAACGCAAGTGGCAGGAAGATCCCGAAGCCGCGGAGATCTTCGCCGCCGCGAAACAAAAAGCCGGCGATCATTCGCCGCTGTTCTGTTATGCCGTCAGCGAGTCTGCCGCCGAAACCATTGTCGACATAGCCGCCACGCTCGGCACCTCCCGTCTCATTCTCGGCGCCCCGCGGCGTAACGCGCTCGTCAACATTCTGCGCGGAAACATGGTCCGCGAAGTCTCCGACCTCCTCCCCGAAGAAATCGACCTACTCGTCTACGCATGAACCAGAGGTATCGATTAAGTCAGAATCCAGCTTGCTCATGATCTCGTCCCCCGCTGAGTTCACGGTGCATGACATTGGGAAACTTGAATCTCAACCGCTGGCTCCGGAGCAAGGCTAAATTTGTCCGAGTGGGATTAGACAAGTCAGAAAGAGGGCGGTTTATCCGAGGCTCTGGAGTCTAGAGGGCCCGAACTTGATCTGTTGCCAATCCGTACAATGATCACCGACTGGGTTGCTCTGGCTTTGCAGGGCGTCTGCAAGACTCACTCAGAGCGACTGCGGAGAGCTCTGTTGCACTACCAGCCGGCAGCGTTTCCAGTGGATGAAAATCAAAACTGGCTCGCGCCCTCAATATCTTCAAACGTCACGCGGTCGCGACCATTCGGGCTAATTGTCCGAATCGAAGCTTCCAAGATCAAAAGATCGGACAACTAGCCTGCAACTTATATTGAGGGTCGTGTAAACGTCGATGCCTGCGTCGAGCAGCTCGAGGACATCCTGGTAACGTTTCGGATGACGCGAGCCTGGCGCATTCGTGTGGGCAAGCT
>JALYIN010000240.1 GCA_030775765.1 Verrucomicrobiota bacterium | reverse complement strand
GGATAAAGAGCGGCTTGTCCTTCGGGCAAAATCGCTTGGCGAACTCGGAGGCGAGCGGGAAATCGTTCGTCGCGACACTTGCCCGGAAGTCGAGAACCACTGCGTCCACTTTCCTGGCCGGGAATGTTTGCAGGTTCCCGTCAAGCGCGTCCAGGTTCGCCCGGTTGAGCGCGCCGAGACGGAGATAGCCCACATGACCTTCGAGAACTTCACCGTAAAACGGCGCCGCGGGTTCCGCCGGTTCCGCATTCGCATTCGATAGAAGAACGACCCCGCGCCCCAGTCGCGTCAGGATTCCTTCAAAAGCCGCGCGGCTCAATTCCGTTTCGTTCAACGCATCGGGTTTGATGTAATTGTTTTTCAGCAACTGGATCGCCTCCTTCAGGTCGGCGGAATCCATCGAATCGATCAGCGAGCGCGTCGTGGGCGTTGGAGTCGGACTCGGCGAAGGCAGAGGGGTCGCGGAGGACGCAGGAGGAGGAGAAGGCGAGCTCTTGGCTGGCGGTTGCGCGGATAGATTCAGCGCGAGGCCGAGCCAGAGCGTGCAGACCAGGATTGAAATGCGCCGCGACATCAGTGCGCCACGATCTTACCGTCCCCGGCGCTGAGGGCAATATCACGCCGGTAATGGCATTTCTCGAAATCGATTTTCGAAACCGCCTCGTAGGCGCGACGGCGCGCGGCAACTACGGTTTCGCCCAACGCCGTCACCGCGAGCACGCGGCCGCCACTTGTAACCACCTTGCCGTTTTCGCGGCGCGTCCCGGCGTGGAAAATTTGCACATCCTCCGAGGCAGCACTCTCCAGGCCGGAAATCGTTTTCCCCGTCTGATACTTCCCGGGATATCCGCCGGAAGCCATCACTATCGTGACCGCGGGCCGTTTGTCCCACTCGATCGTCGTGCGATCGAGACGGCCGTCGATCGTCGCGTCGAGAAGCGGCAGCAAATCCGATTTCAGCCGCGGCAGGATCGCCTGCGTCTCGGGATCGCCGAAGCGGCAATTGAATTCCAGCACTCGTGGGCCATCCGCCGTAATCATCAAGCCGGGGAAAAGAAGGCCGCGAAAGACAACGCCGCTCTCGCGCAAGCCATCAAGCAGCGGCCGCATTACCCCGCTCTCGAAGTCCGGCTGCGGTTCCGCGCCGAAATTATTCGCCGGACTGAATGCTCCCATGCCGCCAGTGTTCGGCCCCGCATCGCCATCGAACGCGCGCTTGTGATCGCGCGCGCTCGCGAGCATCAGGAAATTTTTTCCGTCCACCAGAGCGTGCAGCGAGCATTCCGAGCCGGCCAGGCATTCCTCGATGAGCAGCCGCCGGCCCGCTTCCCCGAACCGCCCCTCGCTCATCATCGCCTCGACGGCCCCACGCGCTTCTTCGAAGTCCTCCGCGACGATGACCCCTTTTCCCAGGGCGAGCCCATCCGCCTTGATCACGATCGGAAAACGCGACTCCTTCAAAAATGCCACCGCCGCTTCCTGTTTTTCGAAGATCGCAGCACGTGCCGTGGGAATCCGTTTCGCGCGCATTAATTCCTTCGCGAAAATCTTCGACGATTCCAGTCGCGCGGCAGACTTGGTCGGCCCGAAGACTCGCAGGCCTTCCTCTTCGAAAACGTCCACAATCCCCGCGGCGAGCGCGTCGTCCGGACCGACGACCGTCAGCCCAATGTTGTTTTGCTTCGCGAACCGCGCGAGGCCAGTCAGGTCGCTCGCTTTGACCTCCAGGTTCTCGCCCAGCTCCGCCGTGCCGGCATTCCCGGGCGCGCAAAAGATGCGGTCGACTCCCGTTGATTGCTTCAATTTCCAGGCAAGAGCGTGCTCGCGGCCGCCGCTGCCCACGACGAGAATTTTCACGGGAACGAAGCGTCCTCGGGAAACGAGTCTGGTGCAAGTGCTGTAACTTGATTCGACGTCAAATGACGATTGCTTCTTGAGCAGATGAACCGCGTCTTTCTTCTCTCGCCTGCTTATGCCGGCGGTCTACGCGCGAAGATCATCATGAGTGAGAGCGCCCAATTCGACCTGGCTCGCCGGCTACGAAGCGATGAGCCGCCCACGCTCGGCGAAGTCTTTGCGTTCCTGAGCGGCCTCTATTTCCGGGGCAAACTCGCCTATGCGAACGCCTTCGCGCCGCCGCGGCGGAGACGATCGTCTGTTTTGGTTATCACCCCCACGCGTGGATTGGTTCCGGCCGCGACGCGGGTCGGGCTCACCGATCTCCAGGAATTCGCCGCCGTTGACATCCACGAGGACGAGCCGCGTTATCGCGCTCCACTCGAGCGGGACGTGAAACGGCTCGCGAAAACGTTGCCGGCTAATAGCGAAATTGTTCTCCTCGGCAGCATTGCGACCGCCAAATACGTCGACGTGCTCCTCGAACATTTCGGGCAACGTCTCTGTTTCCCGGCCGACTTTGTCGGACGCGGCGACATGAGCCGCGGCGGACTTCTGCTTCGCTGCGCCGTCGATCGCTCCGAGCTCGCCTACATTTCCGTCGCGGGCGCCGTCCGAAAAGGAAAGCGCCCGCCGAAGCTCGAGCCGCGAAGATATACAAAGTGAATTTCCATTCGCGCTCCTACAAGTGTCATCCCGAGTCGCGCAGACGACGAGGGACCTCTCAGTTGGAAATTCAGTCACACAAATCAAGACAGGCGGAAACTGACGATGAAGACGCGGCGTAACGCGGTAGCGATTGAGCGCCTGCGGGGTCCCTCGGCGCGCTTCGCCAGCCTCGGGATGACAACGCTTTGAGTGCATAATGGCTCTAAAACTAAAACCACCGCTGCCCCCGATGGAGGCCCGCTCCGTCGACGAAATCCCGGTCGGCGCCGAGTGGCAATACGAGCCGAAATGGGACGGCTTTCGCTGCATCGCCTTCAGGGATGGCGAGAAAGTCTTCCTGCAATCGAAAGCCGGCCAGCCGCTCGCGCGTTATTTCCCCGATGTGGTCGAAAAGCTTCAGAGGATCGCTGCGAAACGTTTTGTGGTCGACGGCGAGCTGGCGATTCCAGTCAGCGGCGTACTGTCATTCGACGAACTTCAGCTCCGTCTCCATCCGGCGGCCAGTCGCGTGCAGAAACTCGCGGCGGCGCATCCCGCCCTCCTCATCGTCTTCGATCTGCTCTCGGACACCGACGGGAAATCGCTTCTCGGATTGCTGCTGCGCGAACGGCGCCAACAACTCGAAACTTTCGCGCGCAAGAATTTGGAGGCGAAAGGCGCGGTCCGCCTGTCACCCGCCACCACCGACCTAGCGAAAGCGAAGAAATGGTTCGATAAAGTTGGCGGCGACCTGGACGGCGTGATCGCGAAGCAGCTCGACCTGCCCTATGCCTCCGGCGAACGGACCGCCATGGTGAAAGTGAAACAGATTCGCAGCGCCGATTGCGTTGTCGGCGGTTTCCGTTACGCCAGCGACTCGCACCTGCTGGGCTCGTTGCTCCTCGGCCTCTATGATGACGACGGCCTGCTCCATCACGTTGGATTCACTTCCGCCTTCAAAGCGAGCGAGCGCCCCGCGCTCACGAAAAAGTTCGAGGCGCTCAAGAAAGCGCCGGGATTTACCGGCAACGCTCCGGGCGGCCCGAGCCGTTGGAGCACGGAACGGACGGGGGAATGGGAACCGGTCGATCCGAAAATCGTCATTGAGGTGACCTACGATCATTTCACCGGGGGTCGTTTCCGACATGGAACGAAGATCGTGCATTATCGGCCCGACAAAGCCGCTCGCCAATGCACGATGGACCAGGTGGACCACCGCGAAGGCAAGTCACTCGCGCTGCTGTAACGAATTCTCAGAGCGAATAATTTCGACTCACGAACGTGAAGTCGCTGCGGAAAAACGGCGCTGGCATCATGTGCTCCGGTCTGTCTGTAAACGTCGCGCCGTCGCGTAGAGGCAGCCCGTAACTTTCGTCCACCAATCTCACCGCCAGCGGCGGAGCTGATCTCGTCTCGATTACCAATTCGATCCCCTCTTTTGGCAGCGCGAGGTACAACAAACTCCAACTCTTTTGCGTTTTCGGAGCTGACATGAGCGGTTTGCCGTCGACAGCCGCGCTGAGAATCTCGGAATTAATTTGGACACTCATTCGTTCGGCACCGCGGGGCGATGTAAGGCGAATGCGCAAACGCCGGATACCACTCGCCGTGACATCTTCCAAGGCCCGCGCTTCCGGAGGCTGGAACGACGTGACCGGCGCCGGTGCTTGCAGGTAAACTCTCCGGCCCAGCGGGAAAGGATCCGAGAGGGGACCGCGCGCCGGCTTCTTGCCAAAGAACTGCTCTGTCCATTCGTCGGGTCCCGCGTCCGAACTAATCCAGAGGGCGCGCTGCGTCGCCGCATTCAGGATATAAATAACGTGGTTGGATTGGCGGTGATCCTTGTCGAAACCATCGCCACGCGCTGCCGGGACGAAAAACAGAATGGCAATCGCAGCGATCATTCCAGGAAACGCCCAGCGGTGCCCAGCGGTCGAAGCGCGCAGAAGCGGAATGAGTAACGCGAACAACAACACGACGAAGAGAACCACCGCGGGCGCCAGGGCGAACGGCATCGCAATAAAAATAAGATGCGCCACTGGCGCTACGATCAGGATCCCGGGAATCGCGCCGAGCGAAACAGTGGCGAGTTTCACGCCTGCTCGATCGCCCCCAACGAAGTCGTAACCAAGACCAAGCAGGGCAAAGAATAAAGGCCATGTCGGAAGGTAACTGCTGCCAATCATCCAGATGGTGGTCGCGACCATGGCCAGGGCCCACCACAGAAGCGCGCCGACGAAGAGATTTGCTTCGCTGATTCTTCTTCCGAACGAGCCGACAATCGCCGCGGTGGTGGCGAGGGCCAGCGCAGCGAACCCAATGATGTAAAGCCCGTGGCTGAAGCTGTCGCCCTGCGGGATCAAGTTGTATCCCGGATGGATTTGCCGAACGAGCCGCCAGGCGCCGCCGACCGCGACCGCGGCGACGATAACACTCCCGAAGAAAAGAAGAGCGCCTTTCGCGATCCCTGCCCCGGTCAATTCCGCTCTCCGGAACCCGAGCCAAATGACACCTGCAAATAACAACAGCACTCCAAACGCGAACGGCCGTGCGAGCCACGCGGGGTAGCGCACCACCAGAAACCCGACGGCGTCGAAGTAGATCGCGTCGCCTTCCTGCATCGCCGCTGGAACCGCCCCGCCGAAATAACGGCTAAGGGCGAGCGCGTACGAACCGTGATGTTGCAGGCTTCGAGCGTCGACGTTCTCCCGATTGTCGAGCTGGGTGTGATAATGCGTCAGGCCGTTGATGTAAGCGAAGTTCATTCCTGGCCATCCCGCCTCCTTGAACACGGTGAAGTCACTGCTGTTCGGCAGGCGCTTGTAAATTTCGTAGGAGAGCGAGTTCGCCAGCGGATGCGAAGTAGCTTTTGCCAGCGCCCGAATTAAAGCCCCGTTTTGCGGGCTCGTCTCGAACATGATGGATGGACCCCCACTGCCACGCGCTTCGAAATTCAGCGCGATCTTAACCTCTTTCGCCCACGGATGCTCGGCCACAAACGCGCGAGCGCCCAGCAGGTCGGTCTCTTCTGCGTCGGTGATTAGGAAGAGAATATCGTTTCTTAATTGCGGCCCCGCGGTCAGGGCGCGCGCCGTTTCCAGCAACGTCGCGACGCCGACGCCATCGTCA
>JALYIN010000239.1 GCA_030775765.1 Verrucomicrobiota bacterium | reverse complement strand
TGCGGCGAGTCGCACGTGGAAATAGACGTTGCCGTTGTATGCCTGCGCGAAGGGCACGAAGAGGCGGCGCTGCGGTCCCTCGTTTTGCACTTCATGCCGATGCCAGTTCACGATGCCGACCACTTCCATCTCCGCCGGCGAACCATCTGACGGCGCCTGCGTGTAACGAATGCGCTGACCGATCGCATCGCCGCTGGGAAATAATTTCGCGGCCATCTTCTCGTCGATGATGGCCACGCGCGGCGAGTCCTTGTTCTCGGCTTCCGTCTGGGTGAAATCGCGGCCGCGCAGAATGTGCACGCCGATCGCATCGAAATATCCGGGCGTGATCGCGGTGAAAAGCCCGCCCGCGCCTGGATCAGGCGCATTCGGGTCGGTCCTCACCGCCGGCGCCTCGTTCGCCGCCATGATCCGGCGCGAATTTGTGAAATTTCCGTAGGGCACCATCGTTCCGAGCGCGGCCGCACGCACGCCCGGCAAGGCGCGGGCGCGATCGATCGCGGCAAACAGGAGACGCTTCGCCTGGACGACATCGGTCTTGCCTAACGAGAAGTCCATCTCGGTCACGAGACCGCCTTCCGGTTCGAATCCCAAAGAGACCCCGGCGGCCGCGAGCGCGCCGCGAAAGAAAAGTCCCGCGCTGAAAAGCAGCATGAGCGAGAGCGCGATCTGCGCCATCACCAGCAGGTGCCGTGGCGCAAAGAAACGGTTGAACCGCCCGATGTGCGCCGGCTCGCCCGCCTGTTGTTTCAGGTCGTTCACCAGGTCGGCGTTCGACGCCTTTAGCGCCGGCCCGAGACTGAAGAGCATCGTGGCGAAGAGACAGAAGAGGAACGTGATCGCGAGCACCGTCACGTCCGGTTTCATGTCCACCACGATGGAGAAACTCATCGAAGCGAAGAGTCCGCCGAGCGAACGGAGGAGCGCTCCGTTGCTCCAGATACTCAGCAGCAATCCGAACGTTCCGCCGGCCAGAGCGAGAAGAAATCCTTCGCACAAGAGCTGGCGGACGATGCGCCAGCGGCTCGCGCCGAGGGCGAGACGGAGCGCGATCTCCTTCGCGCGCGCCGTGCCGCGGGCGAGCAGCATGTTCGCCAGATTCAAACTCGCGATGAGCAACACCGCGCCCGCCATTCCCATGAGCAGCGCCCCGATTAGGCTGACCGGCCCGTCGTCCTGCGGGGTCGTGCTGATGCTGAAACGCGAGGGCGTTTGGATTTGTAATTCGCGCGGGCCTTGCGAATCGGGTGGCTGGATCGCGGTAAGGCGTTGCGCGATCACCGGCAGCCGCGATTTCGCGGACTCGATCGTCAGGCCCGGATGCAAACGGGTCACGACATTGAGCGCATAACTTTTCGGCAACGCCAGGTCCTGGAGATCGGTCGAGTCGCTGAAGGCCGAGCTCAATTGTGAGTAAACGCCGAGCGGCAACCACACGTCAGGCGCGATGAGCGCGCTGATCCCGCTGAAACCTTCCGGGCTGACGCCGATCACCGTGAACGGCTGTCCATTTATCTGGAGCGTGCTGCCGACAAATTCCGGCCGGCCGCCCATTCGCTTCCAAAATCCGTGGCTCACCACGACGACTGGAATGTTCGCATTCGGCCGGCATTCCGCGGCGTTATAAAAACGGCCCAGCGCAGGCTCGATGCCCATGAGCGAGAAGAAGTTTTCCGAAGTGAGAAACGCGAAACTGCGACGCATTCCTTCGTCGCGGCCAACGCCGGCCAGGGAGAAGTTCACGGCCGCGGCGTCGGAAAAGACATCGGCGCTCTCACGCAGGACTTGAAATTCCGCGTGGGAAAATTGCCGGTAATCCCGGCTCGCATTTTGCCGGGCCGTGAAAACATTCACGACTTCCGCGGGACGCAGTCGCACCACCGGCCGGAGCACGACACTGTTGATGAGCGAGAAGACCGCGGAGTTCACTCCGATCGCCAGCGCGAGCGTGAGGACGGCGATGATGGTGAACGCGGGCGTCTTGACGAGCTGACGAAAAGCGAATCGGAAATCCTGAATCATGTTGTGGCCTTTCCCTTGAGATGCGGGACGTGGCCTTCCTGGATTCAGGAATTCCGTGGCTATCGCACCGCGAAGCGGCTACGAGCTACTCTTCGATTGAGCCGTCCATCTTTCGGAGGTGCCGGCAAAAGGTGTAGGCGGAATCGGTCGAGCGTTTCGCGAGATAGCCGGCAAAGTGGAGAAGGCGACGCAACATGTTGCATTTCTTGATCTCATCGGCTTGGGCCCTCTCTTTTTGCCAGATAGCGCGCCGTGGTGAGCAAATCCGGGACGCATTCCCGGCAACAAAAACGTAGGCGTCGCATCAAGGCATTCCGCTCCCCTTCCACCATCGATTGACCGCTGGAAGGCCGGTGCGACCCTGTGGGCATGCCGCAACGCCAGCGCTATCTCTTCGTCTGCATCAACCGGCGCCCGGACGATAATCCCAAGGGCTGCTGCACGGCTCAAGGTTCGGAGGAAGTGCGGTTGGCGTTGAAAGAACAGATGGCCGCGCGCGGACTGGCCCAGCTCCAGGTCCGCGTTTGCTCCTCCAGTTGTCTCGACCAGTGCTCGAGCGGCGTCTGCATCCTGGTCGAGCCCGATCATTTCTTTTATGGCCGCGTTACTGTCGCCGACGTCCCCGAGATTGTGGCAAGAATTGCGAGCGGCCGCCGCGTCGAACGCCTGGTCCTGACCTCCGAGGACCTGGCGCGCGGATGAACTGTGCGATCCGACTCTACTGGATCGTTCTATCCAGCAACGCCTTCAGCAGATGCCGATGGCAATGCGGCTCGTCCTCGGCGCAATGGCAAAGCAGCGTCACGTTTTGCTCCTTCGCCAAATGCTGAAGGAGGCGAAGGGTAAATTTCTGTCCGTGATTTTTGATCCTCTCATTGCGGAGATCGATCGTCCCTTCCTCGCGCAATTCCCTGCGATAACGCTCACTGCATTCAGACCACGTAATCTCCCCGGCCAGGATTTGATCGCGCAGCTGCTCGCTCGGACCCAGGTTCGCCATCCAAATATCATAACGATCCCTCGGCAGGCCGCGGCCCCGGCCTCGCGCCGCCAGGATTCGCAGGCCGTCCTGCGCCGGCTCGATCGGAGAGTGAACTGACTTCGTTTTGATCATGATCCGGTCCCTGAAGCGTCCGGAATCTAGAGTGGGATTTCCCCGCCTCGCAACCGGTCAAATTAATTGCTTGCAGTCTCCAGACGGACTGAACATTCTACGCCCGTTAACCACACCTTATGAAAAAATCCCTTATCACATCAGTTGCCGTTCTAGCCGCTGTTGGCTTGATGACCTCATGCGCCAACAAAAAAGAATCGATGACGACGAGCACGTCGAGCACCCAGTCGGCTACGACGAAAAAGTCGACCAAAAAGAACGACATGAAGAAAGACGACATGAAGAAGTCGTCGACCACGACCAAGAAGTCCTCGACGACCAAGAAAAAGAGCGAGAAGCCAGCTGACTCTGCTTCGCCCTCGCCGTCTCCTTCGCCGAGCGCCTAGGCTCGTTTCGTCCCGCAGGTTTTTTCCTGCAACTTCGCCGGCCTTAGCGGCATAGAACTGGTGTCGTCAGGTTTCCTCGCCCCGAGGGAACCGGGACGACACCTTTTTGTTACTCGATCAGGCTACGCGGCGGCAGTGACGAGAGTTGTTCCAGTGCGACCGCGCTGCCGTCATAGTTCATTCGTAGACAGACATCAGTGTCCGGCGCTACCGCCCAAAAATAGGTCGGCTGGTTCAGCGCGCAGAACTCATACTTCGGATGGTTCTGGGGAAATCCGCAATCGTCTCTCGCATGCGGCCCGCGCTTGCAGCACGCCCCGAGATCCGTGATCAGCTTCCGAAGCTCCGCCGCACTTCGCTTTACCTCCACACAAATCAAAATCGTCTCTGGCAACGACCTAACGAGCAAGTCAATGCCATGACCCGCTGGCCTCAGCCCTTCATCACCTGGCATCATGACGACTTGTCTCCGAAGCCATCCTCGTTTCAGAATCAGTGAGGACGCGGTCGAGAGCTGGCAAAGGACTTCCCGGAGAAGGCGCTGCGGCGGCGGCTCATGCTGAAAG
>JALYIN010000238.1 GCA_030775765.1 Verrucomicrobiota bacterium | reverse complement strand
GCACGTAGTTGCTCGGCGTGCGTCTCGGCTTCGATCTTAGTCGAAAAGAATTTTCGCGGCCTGGCGCCATTTACCATTCCGGCATCGACCATAAATGAACGAGTACCGCCTGGATTTCTGCGGACTCGTATTAACGGCCACGATCTTCTTTTTCTTTTATTTCCACGACTGATCTTCCGAACCTTTCGCGGAACCATTCCGAGACGAATCAGTGTCATATACTGCGTTTTTTGACACTTTTACGACACTCAAGTCAACAAGTATCTCTTGTTTCCCTCGTATATTCGATCACACAGCACTAGACTCAAAATCCAGTACTCGCAAGAGTGTGTGGGTTCGAACCCCTCCGCCGGCATTGATTGGATTTTTGGGCAATCGCCAGCGGGTTCAAGACGGACGCCCCTAAAGCAAAAGGGGCGGTTGGGTAACCGTCCCTTCCAAAAAACCTGCTGCGGGGACTAATTGCCCGGCGGGTTATACCCCTTGTCCTGCATTTGCTGGACTTTTTCCTTGCTGATCACCCCCCTGCTTTTCGACAGCTTTGCTTCAGCCGAATCCTCCTCAGCCCAGTGCCCTGGCATATTGCTTCCCAGCGGCGGAGGTATCCAAACCATTTTCTTTCCGTTTTTCGAGAGCGGTTCGGTCTGCGCGGCCACCTGCCCGGTGATGTTTGACCCCGCTGCCACGTCGACTTTCATCGCAACCCCACCGCCGGCGAACTTCTCTCCCGCCACGTCGGCGGCGACTTTCTTTTTCCCCGCGGAAACGACCACCGCGTATTTGTTGCCCTTCAATTCAGCGCTGTTCGAGTTGAATTGCACGACATAGTTGCCGGGTTTGAGTTTTGCCGTACCAAAGGTCCCGCTGGCGTTTGTCGTGCCTTTATAAGCGGCGTTGCCGCTGGCGTCCGACACGCTCACGTTCACTGCGGGAACCGCGCCCGAACCGAGGGAAGCGGCGATCAACGAGAGGAATAAGAAAGCGTTGCGGATCGTGTTCTTCATGCGGCAAAGATAGTTGAATCACCGGACGCGCCAAGCCTAAAAAAATTGCGTCCGGGCTCGCCGAAGGCGCCTTACTCGGAGGCTTTTGCTTTTGCCCACGCGTTCACCAACTCCTCGAGGATGTCGAGCGGAACCGGTCCGTTCGTCAGGACCACTTCGTGGAACGCACGCAGATCGAACTTCGCCCCGAGCTCCTTCTTCGTTTTCTCGCGCAGCTCGAGAATTTTCAGCATCCCGATTTTGTAGGCCGTGGCCTGGCTCGGCATGACGATGTAGCGGTTGATTGAATCGATGCAGTCCGCTTCGGCATTAGGCGTGTTTTTCTTCAAATAGTCGATCGCCTGCTGGCGCGTCCATTTCTTCGAGTGAATGCCGGTGTCCACTACCAGCCGCCCCGCGCGCCAAAGCTCGAGTGAGAGCCGCCCGAAATCGGAATATGGGTCCTGATACATCCCGATCTCTTTCGGGGTCAGCTCGCTGTAAAGCCCCCACCCTTCCGTGTAAGCGGTAAACCTCCCACCGAACTTCCGGAATTTCGGAATCCCTTTCAGCTCCTGCGCGATCGCGATCTGCATGTGGTGCCCGGGAATGCCTTCGTGATGCGCGAGTGATTCCAGTTCGTAGGTCGGAGTGTTCTTCATGTCCGACAGGTTCACGTAGAACATGCCGGGCCGCGAGCCGTCTGGGGCCGGCTGGTTGTAGAAGGCTTTGCCGGCGGAACTCTCGCGGAATTTCTCGACCGCTTTCACGACGATGTCCGCTTTCGGCTTCGTGATGAAGAGCTCGTCGAGCCGCTTCTTCATGTCGTCGACGATCTTGGTGGCCATCGCCAGATACTTCTGCTGGCCCTCCTCGGTTTGCGGCAGGTAGAACTGCGGATCTTCCCGCATGAATTTGAAAAACGCCTGGAGGTCGCCTTTGAACTTCACTTTCTCCATGATCTTGCGCATCTCGTCATGGATGCGCGCCACTTCTTTCAGCCCCGTCTCATGGATCTGGTCCGCAGTCAGGTTCGTCGTGGTCGTCCGGCGCAACGCGAATTCGTAAAAGGCCGCGCCATCGGGAAACGTCCAGGCGCCCGCGTCATCGTTCGCTTTCTTTTCCTGCTCTCGTAACGCCGCGATCAACTTCAGGTAAGCGGGCTTCACCGAGTCGGTCATCGCTTTGCGCGCCTCGAGGATGATGCGATCGCGCGCCGCCATATCCACATCCTTCAAGGCGCCGACCTTCTTCGTGAAATCCTCAAGGAGGGGGCTGGGCGCTCCCGCTTCCTCGAACGGCTGGCCTTTGATCACCTTTTCAGCGGCCTCGAGCACCAGCGGGAAAACGAACTTCGGCGGGATCACGCCGTGCTCTTCGCGTTCCTTCAGGTTCACGACCAGCTGGTCGAACAACTTGGGGATGCCGTTCAGCCGCGCGATGTAAGCCTGCGCGTCCTTCTGGTTATCGATCTTGTGGATGTTGATGAGGAAAGTCGGGATCTCGGAGTGGGCGCCGCCCATCTGGCTCACCGGATAATTGTCCAACCGGAACTTGAAGCCCTCGGTGTCGCGCTGGACCTGGAACTCGTAGAGGTCGCTGCTCAGCTGCGCCTGTTTATCGAGCTTCTCCTTCGGGAACTGGCGCTTCAGCTCGGCCAGGTTTTTCTGCGCATTTTCGAGATCGCGCTTGGCGGCTTCGTCGGAGATGTCGTTCCACTGGTCGTTGTGCGTCTTGATCCCGAGGGACGTCTCGATCTGCGGATGAGTCGCGACAAACTCGTCGAAACATTTGTCGAGGAATTCATTCGCGCGCTTGGATTCAGCCGCAGCCGGGTCGGAAGCCACGGGAGTCGCTGTCTGGCTGAAGGCGGTAAGCGCGCCAACAAAGAGCGCGAAGATCAGAGAAGCTAATTTTTGCATCCGGCAATGTAGATACGGTCGCGACGCCGACCACCGGTTTCTGCCGCGCTATTCCGGCGTCGCCTTCTCTGCGCCCAAACCCGTGTTCGCGCGCACGCTGAGTTCCGCAAACCTTCCCTCAGCCCGCGGCTCGCGGCCAAGGAGCGTGCCGAGAATCGCTCCTAAAAATCCGAGCGGAATGCTGAGAATGCCGGGATTCTCGAGCGGAAAAATGGCGCCCGCAGGCCCGAAGATGCCGACCGGGCTGATCAGGATCAGCGCAATGCTCGAACCCAGTCCCATGGTCAGGCTGCCGATGGCGCCGGCGGTGTTGAACCGCTTCCAAAAAACCGAAAACACAATCGCCGGCAGATTCGCGGACGCCGCGACGGCGAACGCCAGCCCGACCAGAAATGCGACGTTTACTTTCGGCCCCAGCACGGTTGCGATTCCGATCGAGAGCGCTCCCACGACGAACGCCGCGATTCGCGCCACGCGCACTTCTTCGCCGGGACGACGCTCGCGGCCGTGATGGATCACGTTCGTGTAGAAATCGTGCGCGAAGGAGGTGCTGGCGCTGATCGTCAAGCCGGCCACGACCGCGAGAATGGTGGCGAACGCCACCGCGGAGATAAAGGCGAAGAACAATTCACCGCCCAGCGCCTGGGCCAGCAGCGGAGCGGCCATGTTCGTGCCGCCATGCGCCTTGATAAAATCCGGCCCGAGGATGCTCGCCGCGCCGAAACCGAAAAACGTCGTCATCAGGTAAAACACCCCGATGATAATCATCGCCCAAACCACCGAGCCACGAGCCGTCTTCGCATCGGGCACCGTGTAGAAACGCACGAGAATGTGGGGCAAGCCCGCCGTGCCAAGCACCAGCGCCAGGCCCAGCGAAATCAGCTCCAAGGGATTTTTGAACTTCAAGCCGGGGTCGAGAAAGTTTTGTGTTACCGGACCAGTCGGTCCGGTCGAGGTGATGCTGGTCAGCGAGTTGAAGAAGGCCGAGGCGGAAAACCCAAATCGTTTCATCACCAGGACGCTCAAGAGCACCGAGCCGCTCATCAAAAGAACCGCCTTGACGATCTGCACCCACGTCGTCGCCAGCATCCCCCCGAAGACCACGTATACGATCATCAGAACGCCCACGCACATCACCGAGGTCGTGAAGCCGCTCAGGCCGAAAAAGTGGAGCGCCGGAATGAGCGTCGAGACGAGAATGCCGGCGCCCACCATCTGCGCGACCATGTAGAACGCGGAGACGGTGAGCGTGCTCAAGCTTGCCACCGCGCGCACGGGCCGCGGCCTCAAGCGATAGGCGAGCAGGTCCGCCATCGTGTACTTCCCCGCATTGCGCAGCGGTTCGGCGACGATGAGCAGCACGGTCAAGTACGCGACCAGAAACCCGACCGAGTACATGAATCCATCGTAACCGGAAAACGCGATCATCCCCGCGATCCCGAGAAAACTGGCCGCGCTCATGTAATCGCCCGCGACCGCGAGCCCATTCTGCCACGCGGTAATTCGCCGGCCGGCCGCGAAATAAACCGACGCGCCCCGCGATTTCCGTGCCGACCAGTACGTTATCAGCAGCGTCACCAGCACGAAGCCGACGAACATTCCGAGCGCTGGTGTCATAACTCTCCTGCTCTTACTCGTGCTCGGGCTGTTTCGAGATAACGCCCGCCGCCATCTTGTCGAAACGCGCCGCCGCCCGCACATAAAGGGCGGCGATGATCCAGGCCACGAAGAACTGCGAAAGCGCGAAGAGATAAGCCCAATTCACCGGACCCAAGACTGGTTTCGCCATCAAAGGCCGCGCATAACCGATCAGGACCGGCAGCGCGAAATAGTAGACCACAAAGAAGATCGTCGCCGGGACAATGAAACGCCGCTTCGCCTTGAGCAGGTTCCGAAACCGGTCGCTCGCGGCAAGCCCCTCCCAATCGATCCCGTCCGCTTCTTCGGCCATCCGCCCATGCGGCGACTTCGGTTGTGCGTGAGTCAGTGGAGCGACATCCGTCGGCGCGGCACTGGGCGGCATTGCATCCTCAGGAATTCTCCGATCGTCAGCCGCCATCGCAACACGGATATAGAATGGCGTAGTTGAAAACGCCAAGGAAAAGTCTGGCTCCCGGGCGAAGCGGAAGGCCATGATGTAGGCGATGGTCGAGAACACGAGACCGCGGCCATCCGCGATGGCTTTCATCGGCCACGCGGTGCTCCTCCTCTGTCTGCTGGCACCTTCCGCTTGGATGATCGCGACAGTTCCGCCGCTTTGGCGCGACGTCGATGCGTATATCCAGCTAACCCAGGACCCGCGCCTCACGACCTTTTGGGGTCATGGGCCCGCCTATGGCTATGTCGCGAAGATTCCGCTTTTTCTCGGAGAGCAATGGGAGCGCTGGCGCGGAATGGCGGTCGTCGCTCCGGAGAGCGGAGTATCTACGCTCACCGATACCGGCGTCTGGCTGTTGATCATCGCCCAGCACATCGCGCTCGCCGGATCCGCTCTTTACTTCATCCGGGCGATCACCGGGCTTTTTTGGATCCGTCTTGCCTTGGCCGTTGGCTGGGCGAGCAACACTGTCTTCTATACCTTCGCCCACTGTCTCGGATCAGAGACCCTTAGCTTGATCCTCGTAGTTTTTTTCGTCGCCAAAGGGTTGAAGCTGGTTCAGAGCCATGACGATGCGCGTTGGACGGATTGGTGCGTCTTCGCGATCGGCTTGTGGCTGTGCCTTCTCTCACGGCAGGTCAATGCCATGTTCATCCTCCTGCTTCCTGCGGCCTTCTTCCTTTCCTCGATCCAGAATCTCATCTCGAGCTACATTGCGGCGGATAATGAACAAAGGCGTCGGCTGC
>JALYIN010000237.1 GCA_030775765.1 Verrucomicrobiota bacterium | reverse complement strand
CGGTGGAGCAAAGAAAACTGACGAAGGCGAAAAGGGCGATTGGAATGCGAAAGATCACGGGTTGGATTTCGGGCTTTTCAATACGATGCTCGCGCGATGCTGACGATTCTTTTTCTGGGCGACGTGGTGGGCGAGCCGGGCCGGAGCGCCGTGATCGCCAACCTCGCACGCCTGAAGGAATCGCACGCGGTCGATTTCGTGGTCATAAACGGCGAGAACGCGGCGGGCGGGCGAGGTATCACCCCCAAAATCACAATCGACCTGTTGCGAGCGGGTGCCTCGGTGATAACCACCGGCGATCACATCTGGGACCAGAAGGAGATTTATTCGTTCATCGACACGGAGCCGCGATTGCTCCGGCCGGTCAATTATCCGCCGGGCGCGCCGGGCCACGGCTCGATCGTGCTCGAGACGGCGAAGGGGAAGGTGGGCGTTATCAACGTCCAAATGCGGACGTTCATGCAACCGATTCTCGAGAATCCGTTTCCCGCGATGGAATCGGCCGTGGCCGCGATGCGCGAGGAGACGCCGGTGATTTTCGTGGACGCGCACGGTGAAACCACCAGCGAGAAAATTGCGATCGGCCGTTTCCTGGATGGGAAGGTGTCAGCCGTGATCGGCACCCACACTCATGTCCAGACGGCGGACGAACAGATCTTTCCCGGCGGCACGGCGTTCTTGTGCGACGCCGGAATGTGTGGCCCGGCAAATTCGATCCTGGGGCGTGCCGTGGAGCCGATAGTGAACCGCTTTATTTCGAACCTGCCGGCGTTGTTCCCGGTCGCGAAAGGTCCGGTGCGTTTGTGCGGCGCCGTGGTTTCGATCGATGAAACGACCGGGCGGGCGGTGGGAATCACCCGCTTGAACGAACTCATCTCGCAAACGCTACCGATAGTTTCCGGCGCGTGAACGTTATTTCTCTTCCGGGGCAGCGTCTGTGTCGTCGTCGGGCGACTCCTCGACGTCGTTAGCCGCCACCGAGAAACGGCGTTTCCGGCGCGCGGCCGGCAAGGGAGACAGGGTCATCGTCACGTTGCGCCCGGCAATCTTCGGTTCCATTTCCACTTGCGACATTCCGGCAAGATCGTCGCGCACTTTCTCCATAAGCTGCATCCCGAATTCCTGGTGCGCCATCTCCCGACCGCGGAATTGCAATTGCACTCGCACCTTGTTGCCCTTGTCGAGGAATCCTTCGCCGTGGCGGATCTTCGTCAGGTAATCGTGATCGTCGATGTTTACCCGGAATTTGATTTCCTTGAGCTTGGTGCCCGAGGTTTTTTTCTCCTTCTCCTGCTTGGAGATGTCGTACCGGAACTTTCCGAAATCGACTATTTTGCAGACAGGCGGGTTCGCTGTGGGGGCGACTTCCACCAAATCGAGACCGAGACCTTGAGCTTTGCGCAACGCGTCCGAAAGCTTCATGACGCCGAGTTGCTCGCCGGACGCCGCCATGATTACCCTTACTTCGCGGGCGCGAATCCGACCGTTTACACGAATTTGTGATTGCAGATTAAATCAAAGCTCCTGGCCGGTGACGCGGGAAGTGAACCGTGACGCCGTTATTATTTTGCCGCATCCTTCCCGGGGCCCTTTGCTCCGGCCACTTCTGCCTCATCGCGCCTGCGGACACGCGATGACATGCCCGCTTTTCGCGAGCCGACTGGAAGTAGTAAGCAACATTGGCGCGGTAGCAAGGTGAATCTCGTTTAAGCCGGCGGCGGCTCGCCGAAATGCGCGGCGTGCGAGGCATAGGCCGTGAGATCGTCGAGCATGGCGTCGATCGTGGCCGCGATCGGCTCGAGCTTGGCGAATCCGGAGAAGATCGCGCGATCGCCGATTTCCGTATCGATCACGAACGTCGGGCGCTGGGTAACTTTCAGCGCATGAAATTCTGCGGTGCTCGCGCGGGCCCGTGCTTCGATTTCCGGCGAACGCGCACGCTCGAGCAGCTTCGTTTTATGGAGGCCGCCGGCCTTTGCGCCAATCTCGGCGGCGAGATTCCAATCGTTCGTGTTCTTTCCTTCCCGATCGGTCGCATCCGCCAGCGCCATTCGAACGCGGTCGTCGGTTACGCCGAGATCGCGCGCCGCTTCCGCTACCAGATTGGGCGCCAGACATTCCTGCAGGTCTGGCTGGAACCAGCCGGGCTTGAGCATGAACGGCGAACGCATCATCATTCCGCTCCGGCGATAGAACCATTCTGCTTGCTCCACGGATTTCGAAAAACCGGACGCGTCCATCAACGCAATCTTCCACTCGAAATCGACCTCGCCGGCACAGCGCTTCTTCAATTCTTCCCACGCCGGCTGCGCCCAGAAACACCAGGAGGAAATTACGTCGAGATAGATGGTCACTTTCAGTTTCATCGGCCCGGCTTCGCTTCGATGGTTAATCTACTTGTCATGACCAAGAGAACGTCCAACGTCCAGCCTCCAACGTCCAACGCTCAATAAAGCGGCATGGCGCCGATGATCGATCTCAACCACATCCTGCTCTTCATCGCCTGCGTTTCGCCCTTGGTGATGCTGGCGCAAACTCTGCGGCGCGGCGGTGTGTTCCGCGCCTGGCGGCTCGCTTCGTTGGCGGTCCTGCTGGTGACAGGTGCGGCCTGGCTGGTTAATCGGGACACGGCCGGGTTCGTCGGCGGTGGCGCGTGGCTGGCGCTGCTGCTGGTTCCGGCAAGCGGAATTCGAAAAGTCTCCGAGTTAGCGACTCATCAATTCTACGCGCGTGCGAGACAATGGGCCGTGCCGCTGCGGTTTCTTCACCCTTCCGGAGCGTTGCGCGCCCAGGCCGAATTGCTCCGCGCGCTCGAGCGCGCGCAGGCCGGGAACTTTTCTGAGGCGCTTGGGCTCCTCGCGCCGTTGCGGAACAACCACACGAACGCCGGGCGGCAGGCGATTGCGCAATCATTTCGTCTCCGCGGCGAATGGACGAATCTCGTCGGTTGGGCGCGGAGTGAAGTCCCGGCCGCGGTCAGGCGCACCGATTTTGCCCTGATGCCGCTTTATCTCCGCGCGCTCGGGGAGACGGGGGGGCGCGACGAGATGGTAATCGAATTCGCGAACTTGCTCACGGCCACGGGCCCGATTTCGCAGCCAGCGTGGAGTTATCAATCGAGTCTCATGACCGTCCTCGCGTTTTGTGGCCGTCTGCACAATTACCAAAAACAAGCGACGTTCAGGAAATTTCCGCGACAGCTGCGCGACTTTTGGATAGCAACCAGCCAATTGGCCGCCGGCAACGTCCCCGTCGGGTGCGGCCAACTCCACGAACTCCGGGCCGCTAGCAGCGATCAATTGCTTTTGTCAGAAATCGCGCAGCGTCTCCCCGGCGCCGACTACATCGCCAACCCGCCGCTTTCGCAGCCCGGTCTTGCCTTACTCCACCGGATCGAACAGAACGATCGCCCGATTCCCCGAGCTTTCGGTTCCGAAACGAGATCGCCCACGACTGCCGTTCTCATTTTCATCGTCTTGAACATCGCGATGTTTGTCGCGGAAGTTTGGCTCGGAGGCTCGATGAATCCGCGCACTTTGCATCGGCTCGGCGCCCTCGAGCCGTGGGCCGTCCGCTTCGGCGGCGAATACTGGCGAATGTTGACTGCGCTCTTCCTCCATTACGGACCGCTCCATCTTATCTTCAATCTCTACGCGCTCTTTGTCATCGGCCCCGGCTTGGAACGCATTATCGGGTCGGTGCGGTTCGCTTTCTATTATTTGCTGGCTGGCCTCGGATCGAGCGCCGGAGTGTTGCTTTTGCGCCTGTCCGATTTATCGCGCCCCGAACAACTCGTTGGCGCTTCGGGCTGCGTGATGGGAATCGTGGGCGTCTGGGCCGGTTATCTCGTGCGGCATCGGCACGAACCGTTCGCCGGGCGGCGCCTGTGGAACATCGTGCTTATCGTGGCAATCCAAACCGTCTTCGATTTATCCACCCCGCAGATCAGCATGACGGCGCATTTGGGCGGGTTGGTCACCGGCGTCATTCTCGGCCTTTTGATCGCCCCCCGGCCTCGAGCAAATTCCTGTTCCTGATCTTGTCCCAGGCGATGGCCTCCCCGAAAGATCAGGTTTAGGATCAGGATCATGAGCAAGAGCGGCCCTTCGAGCCAGTGGAATGCTTGATGCTAAAACTTTTGCTGCCACATTCACGCCTCCGTTAAATACGGGCTTCTCCAATGCCGACCTACCACACGTTTAATGTGATCCCGATGTTGCCGGCCGCCCTCGCGC
Organism: Verrucomicrobiota bacterium; assembly: GCA_030775765.1. GTDB lineage: Bacteria > Verrucomicrobiota > Verrucomicrobiia > Chthoniobacterales > UBA10450 > AV80. Next base: position 821 of record JALYIN010000237.1, on the reverse strand, counting down.
CGCTCCGGGAAATGGTCTTCAATCTTTGGTGGACCTGGGAGCCATCCGCGCGCCGCCTTTTCCGGCATCTCGACCCCGAGCTTTGGAACCGCACCAATCACAACCCCGTCCGCATGCTCCAGCTCTCGCGCCAGGCCCGGCTCGTCGAGGTCGCGCAGGACAAGAATTTCCTGCGTGAGCTCAAAGAGGTGCACGACGCCTACCGGAGTTATCTCGCGCGCAAGGACACCTATGGAAAGAGTGGCAACCGTTTCGAAAAACCGATCGCGTATTTCTCCGCCGAGTTTGGCTTTCACGAATCGATCCCGAATTATTCCGGGGGCCTCGGCATCCTCGCCGGCGACCATTGCAAATCGGCCAGCGATCTCGACCTGAATTTTGTCGCCATCGGGCTGCTTTATCGGCACGGCTATTTCAAACAGGAAATCGACAAGGACGGCGTGCAGCACGCGATCAGCCTGAACCAGAATTTTCACCACCTCCCGATTCGGGAAGTGCGCCAGGGCGACAACAACCTTCTCATCTCCGTGCGGCTCCTTCATCGCGAAGTGCGCGCGAAGGTCTGGCAACTGCACGTTGGCCGCGTGAATCTTTATCTCCTCGATACCGACATCGCGGAGAACAACGCGGAAGATCGCCGCATCACGGCCGAGCTTTACGGTGGCGATCTCGAAATGCGGATGCGGCAGGAAATCGTGCTGGGCATCGGCGGCATGAAAACGCTCACAGCCCTTGGGATCGACGCGGACGTCTTTCATATGAACGAAGGCCACTCGGCTTTCCTGGCCTTGGAGCGCATCCGGTTGCACGTTGCGGAAAAG
>JALYIN010000236.1 GCA_030775765.1 Verrucomicrobiota bacterium | reverse complement strand
GGCGCGCCGTAAACGTAGGCGCGCGCCACTTTCGCATCGAAGCTCGATTCCCAGAGCGTTCCTGCGATCGCGCCGACGATCAGGACGGCCAACAGCACGACGGCTAGCTTGATCGACGCAAAGAACTGGAAGACTCGATTGCGTTGCCAGCTCGGGCGTGAGGTCGGGGACAGAGTGGCCATGTCGTGGGCGGCTATTTTCCGCGAGAAGTGGGGGGCGTTCAACAGCGGTGTTACCCAGCCTTGTCCAGCGCGTCGCGAAAAGCTTTCAGATGAATGGCAAACGCGGGGGCGTCGAAGGAGTCAAGGGTCTTCACGTCCTCGAAAAGCTGACGGAGCTCTGCCTCGACTTTGAGGCGAAAGCCGCGGTTGCTGTTCAACGCGTTCGCCAGCCGATCGAGCGCGAAGACCAGGCGTTTCGCGCGCTGGCTGAGGATTGGAACGCCCGTTCCCTTTGCAGTGAACTCGCCGTCCGATGAAGCAAGCGCGGTTAACAAACTGCGCGCGCTGTTTTCGTTCCAGTTCGAAACGGCCGCGCGGCGGGCCAGGGCGTCGGCCTGGGTCTGCATGTTCGAGAAATCCGATCGAGTTGGCGCGTTCGGCGGCGGAATTACGGGAGAGGAAATGGCGGCAGCCGAGGTCGCGGTCGCGCAGATCCAGGCGAGACCGTTCCATCGCGCGATCGACCATTCATCGTTTCGCGGATCGCTCGAAAGCGCCCAGCTCATTTCGCGGAGAGCGGTCGCCTGGCCGGTGAGCCATTCCCGGAGCCCGCTCCAGGGATCGTCGTCCTTCCAATGTTTCGGCTCCGCGACGGACTGGCCATCGAGCTCGAAAAAGAGATCGGGGTGCCCGGCCTTCAAGAGTTCCGGCGCCAGACTTTGGTGGCACGCGGCGCAAGCCGTAGCGCGCACATAAAGACTGCGGAGATCGCGCATGCCGGCGCCGACCCGGATGTTGTAGGTCCAATCCTTCCGGGTATGGCCGCGCAGCCATCCGCTCGCCGCGCCGTGGCAGCTTTCGCAGGAAACGCCTTCATCAGGATGCGCGGTCGGCGCGAGCCGAGTCGCCGCTACGGATTGAAACGGGGCGTGACAAACGGTGCAGCGGGCGCTCGTGGCCGCTGCCGGAAGGGCACCGCCTTGCGTAGTGATTCCGAGCCCTTCCGCGATCCGCTCCGAGCGGGCGTTGAGCAGGATGGCGTAGGCCTTGGTGTGATAATCCTTCTGGCTCCAAGTGAAGTACTGGCTGCGCTGGAGGCCGGCGCCGCCATGGCAACTCGACGATTTGCAGCCGATCGAGCCGACAAACGTCCCGCTAGTTTCCTGAATTTGGCGCGGCTCTTTCGCCTCGAGAGCGGGCGCGATCGCCAGAATCAGAATCCAGATCGGAGCAGCTCGCAGCGACACGCCGCGAGATTAACATCGCCGTTTCGAAAAATGCGACTGGAAAGCTGCGGTCTCTACTACTTGCTGTAGCGGCGGCGCTCTGTCGCCGCAATCTTCTGTAGCAGCGTCCCTGTGGGCCCTCGGGAGAAATCGTCGCCGCAGCTCACGCCGCCCAAGGGCGGCGGCTACAGTGGAACTCAGCTCGCGAACTCAGTTTGCCCACGCTCTCCACTTCTTGCGAAGCGGTTTCACGTAGCGATCGACATCGACCTTCTTCAGCTTGTCCACGCCCTCCTTCACCACCTCAGCGGAATCTTCGTATTTGCGCCGAAGCGATTTGAAGAGCGGCCAGAGAAACGGCAGGGAAAGAATGCTGAGATCGACGTTAGCTAGCGGCGATTTCGCTTCGACTTCCTTTTCAGCGGAGCTGGAGGAATAGCGGATCGCCAGCCCAATCGCGACACCCAGCGCGAGCGCGCCGATCACTGTCGGCACCGGGTTTTCGCGCAGGAAAAATTCTGTGCGTTCGCGGGCCACGCTGGCGCGTTCCTTGGTCTGTTCCCAGGCATCGCCCGCCATTGTAGAAACTTTATCGGACGCTTGGCGGAGGCGGGTTGGGATTTGTTCGGAGGCGGGTTCCTCGCTCGACCTCATTGAGGCAGCCAGCGGATCGTCTTCCATAAATTCGTCACCATTCGGATTGATCATATAAATACTTCGTAAGTGGTAAGACTCCTGCGCCTCTGTTTTTGTTCGTTCTTTTGTTAATCCTCCTGATCATGATCTTAATCCTGGGTGGGCGCGTTGAAGCAGGATCAGGAGTATGATTTTGACCAGGAGCAAGAAGGGATATGTCACCGCCAGATGTGCTTGGGATACTTGCGCTGGAGCTCCTTCTTGATCCTCGGATAACCCTCGCGCCAGAAGGTTTCCAGGTTGGTGGTGATCTGGATTGGGCGGTGGTTTGGGGCGAGCACCTGGATCCGGAGCGGAATGCGGCCGGGTCCGATACTGAGCCCGCGCGGAGTGTCGTACAAATCCTGGATACGGGCGGCGATCGTGGGCGCGGAGCCATCGTCGCTGTAGGTGATCTTCGCCGCGCGGCCGCTAGCCAGTTTGATCCGCTCCGGCGCGAGATCGTCGAGCGCTTTTTGTTGGCCGCTGTTCAACCACGATTTCACGGTCGGCCAGACCGGCCGCTCTTTGATTTCCTTGTAGCTCGTGGCGCCCTGGCAGATTTGCTCCAGGAGCAAGAGCTTCGCTGCCGCGTCGATTCGCGGAAACTCCATCTCCGGAAATTGCGCGGCGACGAAGTTGACGCGCGCGAGCCATTGTTCGACGGCGTTGTCCCAATGTCTGAGCGGACAGCTCCCGGCCACCACCTCGCGGGCAAGGAGTTGGGCGGCGGCGGGCTCGTTCGCGGCGGAAAACTCTTCGCTCCGCAGGAGGAGATCATGAAACAGCGTTGTTCGTCGGCCAATCACGCGACGCGATACCGAATCGAACTCGACGCGCATTTCTTCGCGGAATGATTCCGGGAATAGTTCGTGCAGCCATTCCTCCTCGATCTTAGTCGCCATCGTGAGAAGGACCTGGCGTTCCTTGTCGCTGCTTTCGATTTCCCGGATCTCGGTCGCCACCAGCAGGCGAGTGTCGTGGACTGCGCTCTCTCGTGCGAGCACACCCCGCCGCGCATGGACGAGGGCGCAACGCAACGTCCCGGCATCGAGCCGCACCGCCACCTGATCGGGAAATCCGGCCAGGACGCAGCGCTGGATCGCGCCCGGTTTCGCTTGGCCGCCATGTAAATCGAGGCCTTCCTCGCGCGCGATGGCGAGGAATTGCTCGGATAATTGAGCCGCTTCGCGGGCAGCGCCCGCGTTGATGCCGAGACTCGAGCAGCGTTGTCCATCGAACCGGCTCTTTTCCGCGTAGCGAAAGGCGCGCATCAGAATGAAAAAGTCCGATTCGCTTTCCTCGCCGAGAACATCATCGCGATCTTCGCGAGCTTGTTTTCCTTCGACGCGGCGCATGAGGTTGCGGCCCTGGGTGAGCGCGGCGATCAACGCAATCGCGGGGATGCAGCGATACTCGTGCGCCGCGAGCAGCATCCGCGCGTAACGGGGATGGACCGGGAACGCCAGCATCCGGCGCCCGAGCTCGGTGGTGCCCGAACAAGAGATCGCGCCGAGATCGCCGAGCAGTTGTTCGGCGCGGGTGAGCGCTTGCGGTTCGGGCGGCTCGAGCCAGCGGAAAGCGGCGATGTCGTCAATGCCGCTCGCTTTGAGCGTGAGGACGACTTCCGCAAGATCGAGGCGTTTCACTTCCGGCAATTCCTGCGCGGCGCGATCGAGGTGTTCCACCTCGGTCCAAAGTCGAAGACAACGTCCCGGCGTGGTTCGTCCGGCGCGGCCGGCGCGTTGATCGGCGGAAGCACGGCTGATTTTTTCGACGAGCAATGTGTTGATGCCACGGCGCGGATCGAACCGCGCGAGGCGCGCCAGACCGCTGTCGATCACGACTTGGACGCCGTCGATAGTGAGCGACGTTTCGGCGACATTCGTCGAGACGATGGCGCGGCGTTTTTGGTAATGGGCGAGCGCGGCGTCCTGCTCCGCCGGCGGCAGCTCGCCGTGAAGCGGAAGGACAACGAATCGATCGCTAACACGCGACGCGCGAATGGCAGAGATCGTTCGCCCGATCTCATATTTCCCGGGCATGAAGATGAGCGCGTCGCCCTCGGTCTGCGAAGCGAGACGTTCCAATTCGTCCGCGGCAAGATCCCAGATCGGATACCCGTCCCCGCCGACAGGCTTGGGCAGATATTCGATCTCGACCGGATACGCGCGGCCGGCGGACGTGAGGAGGGAGCAAGGCGCCAGATATTTTTCCAGTAATCCGGCATCGAGGGTTGCGGACATGACGGCGAGTTTGAGATCGGCGCGCGAGGTAGCCTGGAGCTGGAGCGCGCGGGCGAGGGTGATGTCGCCATACAGATGGCGCTCATGGAATTCATCGAAAAGAATGGCGGAGATGCCGCGCAATTCCGGATCCTGGACCAATTGGCGCAGGAGAATGCCTTCGGTAACGAAGCGGATCCGCGTGCGCCGCGAGGTGATGTTTTCGAAACGGATCTGGTAACCGACTTCATCGCCGAGACGACACGTACGCTCGGAGGCGACGCGCGCGGCCAAAAGACGGGCCGCGAGACGACGCGGTTGCAGGATAACGACCTGCCCGTCGCCGAGGAGGCCGTGATCCAGGAGGATTTGCGGGACCTGGGTGGATTTTCCGGAACCGGTGGGAGCCTGGATGATGAGGCGGGAGCGGGATTTGAGCTCTGCGACGATGCGGTGTTCGAGTTCGTAAATTGGCAGGTCGCGCGGCATGAAGGGAAAACGTCCGATGCTCAACCGGCCTTCGCAACGCGACGGCGTGGCAGGCGCCTCAACGTAAGCTGAGAAGGCGCTGATAGGCGGCTTCGATCTCATCGCTGGAGACGACGAAAGTCACTCCGGTGATCGGCGCTTTTTCGCGCAGAAGTTCCGATGTGGTCTCGACTGCGATTTTAGCCGCGTTCGGGATCGGATAACGATATATGCCGCAACTGATGGCGGGGAAGGCGATGGTGCGCAGGCCATTCTCCGAAGCGAGGCGCAACGAGTTTCGATAGCAGATCGCCAGTCGGGTTCGCCATGATGGCCCCCGGACCAGATGGGAC
>JALYIN010000235.1 GCA_030775765.1 Verrucomicrobiota bacterium | reverse complement strand
GACATGAATATCGCAGATCGAGAACTGGGCGCCGGTCTGGAATAGCCGCCAGTTCCGATGGTCGCCTAACGACCCACCCCGGATCGCCTCCGCCGTGAGCCGGTTGCAATAGATCGGGACATGAAATTTCCGGCAGAGCACTTCGAGCCCGCAAACATGATCGCCATGCTCATGGGTGAGGAGCACGCCATCGAGCTGCCCCGGCGTGATCCCGCATTGCTCGAGCCGGACCACGATCTGCCGCGCGCTCAATCCGCCATCGACCAGGATCCGGCAATGATCGGTTGCGACGAGGGCGCTGTTCCCGGCGCTGCCGCTGCCGAGCATGGTCAATGTGAACACGCTTCGATTAGTAGCGGACGCCGGCGCGTTTCACAAATTGGAAATCGAATTCGTGCGGGAAAATTGTGTTCCGAACAGCGTCGCTTACTCGAGCAGGCCGGCGATCTTCTTGCCCGGGAGCGCGAGCACCCGCGCTTTCTTCGCCCCGTAGTCCAGGGAGCGAAAGGTACGGATTTCCTCGAGGCGGCGCATCGCGTTCAGCGTATCGAGGAATTCGGTGTAGCGCGCGGCCAGCTCGGTGCTCTCGAGATAACGGCTCCGCAGATTGGTCGATTGAAACGCACCCGGATTCTCGGCGGCGAAAAGATGAAAGCGCAGCCACCGCCGGTCGGTCCGCGAAACTTTTTGGGTCTTGCGAAAGAAAGCGACGAACAAGAGCAGGACGAGATAGGTATCGACGCGCGCCTGAAGTTCGAGATTCCGCGCGAAATCTTCCGAGGCAATCTCGCGCTCGCCTTTCTGGAATTGGAGAGCGGCGTGCAACGCGTGATTGATCTCTTCAACAAACGCGATCAACGACCGGATGTTGCGATCGCTCAAGCCCGCGCGCGGATCGTGCCGCTCGAGTTGTTCGATGAGCCAGCGCGAATAATAAATGCCGACGTAGAGCTGGTCGTCCGCTCGGCGCAGGAACGTGCGCGCAAGCTCGCTCAGTTCGCGTGCGTTGGCGCCGGCGAGCTTCGACAACTGCGCGCAGCGGCCCTGATCGATCAGGCAATCTTCCAGGTTGATACCGATCTGCGCGTATGTCCGCTCGAAGAGCTTCTGGATCTGACTGAAGAGCGTCTCGTTCATAGGTGAGGCCTCAGACCTGCAGGGCAATGCTGCCGTCATCATCGAGATTGAGCAGTGAATCGGAGAGCCGGTTCAGCGCGAGCCGGACTTCGTGGAACCGCCCGGCGAGACCTTCGTAAACATCGCTGAGATCGCACCGGCGCGCGGTGGCGTGGGAAGCAACGAGTTGATAATTCGTTCGGCCGACCTGCTCGTAAAACGCGAGGTCCGGCGCGCCGCGCAGGCTGCGGTGTTGCGTGTTCTCGTGGAAAATCCCGCTGAGGAAAAGCGAGTAATTGCCGACGTGGGCCCGGAGCAGGAACGCCTGCTCGGGCGTCGCGCGAGTCAGCGCGATGAGCATGTCGGAAACATATTGGCGTTCGCCTTCCGCGGTCATGTGCGGCGCGCGCAAACCGCTCGCGCGCGAAAACGCTTCCAGCAAAGAGGCGACGTAATCGCACAGCTTCCGGTCTTTAATCCCGACGTCGTTCAGGACGTGGCGCGCCAGGACGTAAAAATAAAAATGCGACGAGATTTGGAGCTGGCCCGCGTTGGAAAGGATCGCATCGACCAGTCGCGGATTATCGAGCACCGCATCGCGGGTTTCGGCGTCGCTCAGCAAGTCGACCAGGGAAACATGATCGGGTTGCGACCGGGCAAGAATACGCACGACAAAATCGAAATCCGCCGCCGTGAACCGCGCCCGACAATTCGCCTGGATCATCGAGAACCCATCATGAGCATCAGCAGTGCCGCGTGGCAAGCCTGCCCTTTGCGCAACCTTCCGGCCTTCGTCCCCAAACCGAGCTGCGAGAGAATATCGCGCTTGTTGGCCCACCTTTTCTTTCCGGCGCTGGGCGAAACCGGATGGCGAAGATGGGATGCACGCGAATTTCCCCAGCTCGCGGAAGCGAATCAGGCACCCGAACGCCCGAAGAGCGTGGCCACCGTCGGTGCGGCCCTTTCGCGCAATCGGGTGCAGGGCGCTTCGAAGAATCGATAGAGGACCGCGCTCAGGAGAATCGCGCCGCCGATCTGGAGCGTGAAGGAAACGAGCGCCTTCGCCAGCGACATCGGTGCATCGGCGCCAAACCCCGCGCGGGTCACGAGGAGAAAAACCGGCAGGTGCACGAGGTAAAGTCCGTAGGACCAGAGCGCAATTTTCCGGACCGCGGTGCTCCCGAAGTTTTCACCGGTTAACTTCCATTCGGAAGCCCAGGGCAGGAGCAACGCGAACCCGATCGAGACGAGGGTGAAACGAAAGGTGCGCGCGAAATAGTTGTCGTCGCCGAACGCGAGCTGGCGGTTCTCGATTCGCCAGAGCGTCGCATACATGGCCAGGAGAAGAACGATTCCGGCGAGGGCGCAGAGAAACGCCGAGCGCCGCCACGGTTGCGGGTAACGAATCGACAACCACGCGCCGATCATCCCGATCATCAGGGCGTCGAAGCGATAAATGACAACCATGCGCAACTCTTCCGACCAGGTGGCGGATGGATCCGAAGCGGTCACCATCCGGGCGATCGTCGAGAAGGCGAGAAAGCTGAAGGCGGCCGCGAGAAAAACGGCATCGAAACGTTTCGTTAGTTTCAGCCCCAGCCAGAGTGCGGCGGGAAACAGGAGATAAAACCATTCCTCAATCGCCAGGCTCCACGATTCGGGGAAGAACGTCATGTGGAAGGCGGTCAGGTTTCGCAAAAAGAAACCGTGGGACAACGCTTCGCCGAAGCCTACCGAATGCGCGCGGAAGGAACGCTCGAGCGCGATGTTGACGACGAGGAAAAGAAAAAAGAGCGGCAACGTCCGGAACCAGCGACGCACATAAAAGAACGCGACGTTCCCGGCCTGCCCGAGATCGATGCCGTGCCGGATGAGGATTTGCCCGATGAGGAAGCCGCTCAGGACGAAAAACAATTCCACGCCGTAGAACCCGCCGTGACCCAGGACCGCGAGGGCGTCGCCAAAATGCGGGTAGAGCACGACGAAGCCATGGGCGCAGATCACCATGAGGATGGCCGCGGCCCGGAGAAGGTCGAGGCCAAACACGCGGCTGGATTCGCGGGCTGCAGTCATTTCTTCGCGCGATGCCCGACCATTTCGCTTTTCCACGTTCGCCGATCCACGCGGTTGAGATGTTTGTCCAAGCCGCGTTTCAGCAACGCTCGGTGCGGAATTTCGCAGAGATATTCAGCAACGAACCAGATGTCTTTCTCCGATGTCATCCAGCGGCGGCGATCGAACCGCTTCAAATTCACCGGCCGCGAATAACGCCGGAGCGTCCGTTCGGCGCGGAGGTTGAAGTAAGTGTTGAAATAACTCAGGGCCAGTTCGCGCAACGTCCGATACACCGGCTCACGGTAGCGGCAGCCAGCGAAGTTCGATTTGGCAATCGCACCCCAGTGCCCGCGCATTTTGAAAATAGCGAGGACGTGATCGGTGTCCTGGTCCGCTTCGAGATCGAAGATGAGCGGCGGAAATCCAAGAACCCGGAGCGCGGCCGCGGCAAAGAGCGCGCCTTCCAGGCAATGCGCTGTCTTCTCGCGGAGGACCGTTCGCGGCGACCAGGCCGTTCCAGCGAGATGATACGGAAGATCGTCGAGGAAACGCTGGATACCGGCGGGCGTCTTGAGCCCGCGCAATTGACGCAGCTCTGCGGAGGTGAAGTCGGGCGAATCCGGCATCGAGAAGATTAGATCAAGGCGATGGACGTGTCGTTGATCGGCTCGCTTCGCATTAAGGCTTATGGTCCGACGTCCATTGCCCGATGCGAAAGATGACGAACTCGGCCGGCCGCAACACGGCGACACCGACCACCACGACAAGGCGACCGTTGTCGAGATCGTTCTGTGTGATAGTGGAACGGTCGCATCGAACAAAAAACGCCTGTTCCGGTTTACGTCCGGCGAGCGCGCCTTTCCGGTACTCGATTAGAAGAAACTGGTCGATCGCCCGGCGGACATTTTTCCAAAGCGGCGGCCGTTTGGCTCGAACACAGTCCACTTCGTGGCCTTTTCGATAGAACGATTCAAGTACGCGATGTAATTGCGCAGGCTAACGTATTTCCATTCAGGGTCCGCTCGCATAACGAAGGAGAGCGCGAGCATTCTAGCGAAAGCCGGCGGGCTGTGAAAGCTTGCAAGCCTGGAAGGATCTGGCGGAAGGGGTGGGATTCGAACCCACGGTGGGTTTAACCCCACGCTCGATTTCGAGTCGAGTGCCTTAAACCGGACTCAGCCACCCTTCCTGTGACGCGTGATTTCCCGGCGCGATTTGCAACGGCCATTATGGGGTGGGTGTTCGGGTTTGTAAACCAGCGGGTGAAAGAAGGCGCCGGGGACCCGTTCTAACGACCAGATTGGGGCTAAACAACTGAAAACCAGCCGGTAAAAATGTTACAATTTTCGACTTGCCGGGCGAACGCCGAGCGCTTCATCTTGTGGGTCTACTGAGTCAGCTCCGCTAGTAATTGTTGTTGGGTGTCATTCGCCGTCATTCACAACTTATTCGCGGCGCTGTTCACTATTATTCACCGCCATTCCCAAACTCTGCTGACCCAACGCCGCCATGATTCAACTTAAACCCGGTCTCACCCCATCCTCGCTCAACCGCCCCCGAAAATCGTCGCTCCGGACGAAGAATCGGGTGACGAAAAAGAAGGGCAAGACCAAGGGGCTCCGGTTCCCGCGCGTTTTCAGCGACGCGGATGTGGCTCCCTTCGACCAGGTGGATTGGGAACGGCGCACGGCTGAGATCACGGACGATAGCGGCAAGGTGATCTTCAAGCAGGAGAACATCGAGGTGCCGAAGAGCTGGAGTGCGCTGGCGACAAAGATCGCGGTCTCGAAATATTTTTACGGCGACATTGCCAACGGCACCGACCCGCACAAGGGCGGGCGGGAAACTTCCGTGCGGCAGCTTGTGCATCGGGTCACGCGCACGATCACGGACTGGGGGATCGCGGACGGCTATTTTGCAAATGCCGAGGCCGCGCAAATTTTTTACGACGAGCTGACCTGGCTTTGCGTGAATCAGCACGGGGCGTTCAACTCGCCAGTCTGGTTCAACGTAGGGTTGCACCACCAGTATGCGACCGGACGCGACGCCGGTCTCGGGAATTATTTCTACAATCGCACGACTGGCCAGGCGGATCGAGCCGCGACGCAATACGAGTATCCGCAGGGCAGCGCCTGTTTCATCCAGAGCGTGGAAGACACGATGGAAGACATCATGCGACTCGCCACGAGCGAAGCGATGCTCTTCAAATACGGCAGCGGTACGGGCAGCGATCTGTCGTCGCTGCGGAGCACGCGCGAAAAATTGAGCGGCGGCGGAAAACCGAGCGGGCCGCTTTCATTCCTGAAAGTTTACGACCAGGTCGCGAACGTGGTGAAGAGCGGCGGCAAGACCCGGCGGGCCGCGAAGATGAACACGCTCAAGGACTGGCACCCGGACATCGAAGAGTTCATCGACGCGAAGCAGAAGGAAGAGAAAAAGGCGTGGGCGCTGATCGAGCAGGGTTACGATGGCAGTTACAACGGCGACGCCTACGGCTCGGTCATGTATCAGAACGAAAACCTGAGCGTCCGAGTGAGCGACGAATTCATGGATGCCGCAGTAGAGGACCGGGAATGGTGGACCAAGCGGGTGCGCGACGGCAAGCCGTGCGAACGCAAGGAGGCGCGGACGCTTTTACGCAAGATTGCCGAAGGGACGCACATCTGCGGCGATCCCGGAATGCAATTCGATTCGACCATCCACAAATGGCACACCTGCAAGGGAACCGACCGGCAGAACTCCACGAACCCGTGCTCGGAGTATCTCTTCCTCGATAACACGGCGTGCAATCTCGCTTCCTTGAATTTGATGAAGTTCAAAGGCGAAGACGGTGTCTTCGATGTGGAGCGTTTCAAAGCGGCCGCGCGGGTCTACATCACCGCGCAGGAAATTCTCGTGGACAACGCGAGTTACCCGATCAAGGAGATCGCGGAAAACTCGCACATTTTCCGGACCCTGGGTCTTGGCTACGCGAATCTTGGTTCGCTCATCATGAGCTACGGGTATGGTTACGATAGCGTGGAAGGCCGCGCGATTTGCGGAGCAATCACCTCGATCATGACCGGCGAGGCCTACGAGCAGAGTGCAAAGATGGCGCGAGCCATGGGACCTTTTCCGGGATATCGCGACGCGCGTTGCAGCGGAGTTTCGAAGCCGGTCGCGAAGCACAATGTCGCGCCGATGCAGGAAGTGATCGAGCTCCATCGGTCGGCAGTGAGCGAGATAGCGGCGAACGAGGAATTTGCTTACCTGAAAGAGGAGGCGGCGCGGGTCTGGGATAGCGCCTCTGCGCTCGGCAGGAAATACGGCTACCGCAATGCGCAGGTCACGGTCCTCGCTCCGACCGGCACGATCAGTTTCCTGATGGATTGCGACACGACGGGGATCGAGCCCGACATCGCGCTGGTGAAGTACAAGCTGCTGGCCGGCGGCGGCATGTTGAAGATCGTGAATCAAACCGTCACGCCGGCGCTTGAGAAACTCGGCTACAATTCCGAAGAGATCGAGCGGATCATCGCCCACATCGACGCGTTCGACACGATTGAGGACGTGGCGGATTCCGACGGCTCGATGATCACGTCCGGATTAAAACCGGAACACATCGCGATCTTCGATTGCGCGTTCAAGGCTCACAAAGGCGAACGCAGCCTGGGTTACATGGCGCACCTGCGGATGATGGCGGCGGCGCAGCCGTTCCTGAGCGGCGCGATTTCCAAAACGGTGAACATGCCGGCTACGGCAACCGTGGACGAGATCATGCACACCTACATCGAAGGATGGCGTCTCGGTCTGAAAGCGATCGCCATTTACCGCGACGGATCGAAACGCTCCGCGCCGTTGAACACGCGCAAGACGAAAGACATGGGCGGGATGAGCGATGAAGTGGGCCTCGATATCACGGTGGAGAGGGAGGATTTGCACAAGCGGATCCTCGAGCTTGAAAGCGAAATCACGATGCTGCGCAGCCGCATGAACCAGCCGGTCCGGCATCGGATGCAGGACACGCGCATGTCGTTGACGCACCGATTCGAGATCGCGGGCCACGAAGGCTACATCACGGTCGGCTTGTACGAAGATGGCCAGCCGGGTGAGCTGTTCATCACGATGGCGAAGGAAGGCAGCACGATCGGTGGATTGATGGACACGGTCGGCACCCTCACTTCGATCGCGCTGCAATATTGCGTCCCGCTCGAAAGCCTGGTGAAAAAATTCGCGTATCAGCGGTTCGAGCCGAGCGGGTTCACCAAGAATCCGGATATCCGGAGCGCGACCAGCATTAC
>JALYIN010000234.1 GCA_030775765.1 Verrucomicrobiota bacterium | reverse complement strand
CTAGCGCCTTGGTTTCCCATTCCTTGATATTGGTCTGGAGATTCTCCATCTGTTTGCCGATGGATTTCCGCCGGGTATCGAGTTTTTCGACCGTGTCCTGGCGATAAAGCTCGATCAGTTTTTCCTGCTTCGTGATCTCGTCGTTGAGCTTGATTATCTTGGGATGCCGGGGCCGCAAATCTTTCGACAATGTTTCGCGTTCGGCCTTCAATAATTGGAGGGCCTGCTTTGCCTTCAGGTAGTCGCTCTCGGGACCGATGTCGGAGAAAGCCATGCCGGGCGATTTCTCGTCGGTGTTCTGAGTGTTGGGCGCAGAGGGGTTGTCGTTCTTGCCCTGAGCGCGGTCGAGATTCTGATCGAGATCGAGAAGGCTTAGCAGATCGTATTCCGTCTTGAGCTGCGCGTATTGCTGGTTCAGGCGGACCAGGTAGGCGGCCGCGCTGTTCCCTTCTTCCTGGATGAAGCCGATGTTATTCTGCTTCTGGAATTCGATCATTTCATCCTCGGCGCCGCGCAAATCTTTCTCGACCTGGATGAGTTGCTCGGTGATCGCCGTCGTGACGGTGGACCCCTGGTTCTCGCGCATGCCTTTCTTGAAATCGAGATACTTCTGCATCACCGCGTTCAGGTAAGCCTGCGTGTAATCTGGCGTGGAACCGATCGCGACCAAATCGAAAATCGAGGTGCGCGGTTTCTGGACCACGGAAATCTCGACCACGACGGGCTGCATTTCGGGATGGGTCGAGCGAACCAGTTGCTCGGCGCTCTTTCGCACTTCCTGGCTCTGCATCAGTTGAATCTGGGTGCCGTAAAAATTTACGCTGTCCTCGCTGTAAACGGCGCTTTGGCTGATGTTCAGCTTACCCGCGAGCATCATCTTACTGCGGGATTCGAAGGAAGGCGGCGTCTGGTAAATGAACCAGGCCTGGACGAAAAGCCCGAGACAGATGGTCAAAACGGGAATCCACCAGCGGCGTTGCAAGAGTGCCTTGTAACGATGGAGCCGGGTGATGAATGCCGTGCTCCAGGGAGCGGAAGCGGGGCGATCGGTCGTGTTGGCGGGCGCAGGCATGGCTACATATTAATCAGGCGCTGCGGGACGTTGATCTGGTCGTCCGGCTGGAGCACGAGATCTTCATCCGTATGCCCTTCTTCGATCACACGCTTCAGGTCGACCACAAAGTTTTTTCCGTCTTTCCGCGTCACCCGCACTTTGCGCTTGTTCGCGAAATCGCCGAATCCTCCGGCGCGAATGACTGCCTTGCTCACCGTGTAGGATTCGTCTGCTGGAATTTCCTGCGGGCCCTGCGATTTCACGGACCCGTAGACATAAATCTTGCCGCGTGATTTCTCGCTGATGTGATCGACGGCGATGATGACCGTGGCGTGATAATAGTATTCGCGTTCGAGAGAGGCCTTGACCGAATAGGCTAGCTCCTTGCAGGTGCGTCCCGAAGCCTGGACGAGGCCGATGTAGGGGACTTCCAATTCGCCGTTGTCGTTGACGCGGAGATGCTGCGATTCGTTGTCGCGATCCTCGACAACCCGAAAGCTGATGAAGTCGTTAGACCCGAGCCGCTTCTTGTCGTCGAGCACGTTCATCGAGTTGGTGCGCATCACCGTGCTCGTGGTAGAGGGCTCGACTGTGGTGGCCTTCGGAATGGAAGGCATGGGACTGGACTCCTGGGCCGAGAGCGCCAGCGGGCCGGTGAGGCAGGTGGTGGCGATCAGGGTGAAGGTCCAGATTTTCATGCGGTTGCAAGTTTTCGCCTTTTAGAAGCTATAGGTGCCATCAAGCGCGATGCGATTTTGCCGGTAATCGCGCAGCGGCTGGTCTGAATCTTTTTGAGTGTATTGGTAACGAAGCCCGAGGGTAACGTGCGGAGTAAGCTGGTAGCCTAGCGTCAGTGCACCCCCGTAACGATGAATGTGCTCCGCAACGAACGGATTGATGTTCGGGACGCCGGGCACAGGCGCGAAGAGAATGCCGCTGCCGCCAGAATCATCCGCGTCCTCGTAGAACAGCTCTGTCGAGAAGAGCGTGTGATAGAAGATATTCCAGTTCGTGGTGTGGCGAACGTAATTTAGCTTCACGTAGTTCGAATTCACGCCGAGCTGGGTTTCGTGGCCGACGGAAAGATTCTGGGTCAGGACGGCGTTGACGCGATGCGAAAGCAGGGCGTTCGCATAATAGTCGTTCAGACTGTGCTGATCGTTCACGAGGCCGGTGTTATCGAAATCGATCTTCTGGTAACCGCCAGCGACGCGCAGCTTCAGGTAACTGGTCAATTGGGTTTCGACGAAAGCGCCGACACTGTAGGTGCGCGAATCGTTCAGGATGTTCTTATCGTAATAGGTGTCGACGAATGATCCTTCGACTCCCACCGTCATCGTCGAGGTAGGCGTGAAGCCGATCGATCCGGAGAAAATCTCGGCGTTGCGATCGAGATAATCGAAGACCGAATTGGTCGAAATGAAATTGTAGTGGTCGTAGCCCAGCGTTACCACGGCCTGGTTCAAATCCCAGAGCACGGAGATGCCGGCGGTGTTTTGGAAACGGCCATAATTCGCGACGTTGCTGAGCGCGACTTCCGCGACGGGATCCTGTTCGAGAGAGAAGCGGTCGTGAATATTGATCTTAAAATCGCCTACGAAAATATCGAACGCGAGCTGCGATCCGGGCGACAGGAGGACGCCATTCGTGTTGTAATTCGAATGGTCCATGTAGAACGCGTAGCCGACGCCGATATCGAGCCTGAGGGTGTTGAGCTGGGTGATCGGCCAGAGGGCGTTGACGTTCAACTGCGGGCGCAAAATAATGTCTTCCTGCGGCCTGGTCGTGACGAGAATCGGTCCCGTTGGGCTGGGGAATATCGCCGATGCGTCTTCAGCCAGGTTGATGTTGTCGTTGTACTCGACGCCCATCGTTGCGCTAAAGCGGAACTTGATCGGACCGATCTGGAGATTGTAGGGAATCTTATCGATCGATTGGCGGCGCGCTTCCGCGGCTTGCTCGCCGGCGAGGGAGGGACGGATCGCATCCTGAGCGCGCAAAATTCCGGTTGCAAAAAGCAGCGAGACGAGAGCGGCAAGGCCGAGTCGGCGAGCGAACGGAGAAGGAGAAGTGGCGTGACTCATGTGGGTGTCGGTCCGGTAGATTAGCAGATGTGATACCAAAGCGGTTGAGCGCAGCCGGTGGCCGTCTCATTACCTCGCGCAGATTGGGCGGAGGCCCGTTTTGGATTCAAGATTTGGTGTTTCAAGGTTAAGGCGATCGACGGCGATTCTTCTATGAGAACCGTCGCACAGCAAGGAAAATCGCCCGGTTGAGCACGGGCTGATTGGTAATCAGGAAAATCCCGAGCGGTCTACTGGAACGCGGTAAGAACCAGCTGCTTACGAAGGCCGGCGGAAAAAACCAGAAGAGTTGGCGCACTCCTAGCTTTTCGGGGGGAAATTATGAGCGGGTATTTTTCTCCGCGAGTTTTCAGTAGTTGCCGCAACGTTGCTTTGTTGTTTGTGGCAGTCACCCTGAATTCCGCTTTCGCGGGTGAGACGAATTCCAACGCAACAACTTTCTCCTCCAACAGGACCGCCGCGTCCGACGTTAGCAATCCGGCCAAGAATCTGGCCCGGATGAATTGCGGCGCGACGATCGAAGTGATTGGTCCGGATGGGCGGATCGTTTCGGTAACGGGCACAGATCCCAGCGCCAGGGAACTCTTACTCGACGACGATACGTTGAACTACCCGCTTCCGGAAGGCTACACCACGTTCATTCTTTCTTTCCCGCGGACTTCCACGCTGGACCGATTCATGTTCGTAAACGAAAACGCCGCTGCCGAGGGTGAAATGACGGTCGCGGTCTCAAATTATCGCCTGCCGGCCCAAAGCCGGAAATGGAATGCGGTCAGCGGGAGCACATCGTTCACGGGCAAGCGGCTCTTCGATCTTTCGTTACTCGGAACAGAAGCGCGTTTTGTGAAACTTTCCTTTCACGCCACCAAAGGTGGAAGCATCGGGGCCTTCGGCCTGTACGGCGAACAATCCCTCCAGAAATTCGCGGCCCGGCAGCGGGGCGTGATTCGCGTCACCAACAGTGCCGCCACCCGTCGCCTCGAAGACATGCTCAATTTTAACTTCGCCAATCTCTACGCCCGGGCGCGCATCGTTTTTATCAGCTCGGGCATGGAGGAATACGCCGGGCGCATGATCGACGACAATGTCGTGACCGCCTTTGAGTTCGCGCCCGCTGATCCGCATCCGACCGTGATCGTGGAGCTGGCGGATCGTGAGCGATTGCATCGCGTGAGCGCCGTTTACAAAATGGAGAAGGGCCGGATGGATGTGTTCCTGCTCCACGAACTCGGAGCCAATCCCGGCGATCTCAGCGCCGCGACCCCGATCGCTTCTGCAATCGACACTGAGGGCGGCGGAAAGTCCGCGGTCGATTTCCACACGCATGGCGCCCGTTATGTGGCGCTGCGCTGGACACCCGCCGACGCGAAAGGCCCGCGCGGCTTTGAAGTCGCCGAGGTCAGTGCTTTCGGCGAAATGCCGCTATCGATGCTGAGCACTCAGGAGCTCCCCGATGTTTACGCCGAAAATTTCACCGGATTGAAGAGTCCGCCTTTGGTGGTCCAGGCTCCGGTGCTGCCGGTCGTCAGCCAGTAGGTTTCTCTGGCCGCAGAATTTCCTCCGCGGCTTTCGAGAGCGCTTCGCTCGCCTGAGAGAAATCGTCCAGACCCAAAATGGCGACTTCGAGCAAGCGCTGACCGAGATTCCGTTTCCCATCGAGCGCTGCGCGCAAGCGGCCGCGCAAATTCCATTCGGCCGTGTCCGCCAGACCCGACGCGACGCGTTTGTCTTCCTGGATGCAGACGAAAACAAAAAGCGGCTGTCCATTCTGCTCGAATTCGTAGGAACGAAAATCGAGCGTCACAAGGCTGGCGCGCACGTTCACGTCCGGGCGCGCCGTCCGAAAATTCCGGCCGATCGCCGGCAAACAAATCTCGGGCGAATGGCTGCGCACCAGCTGGAGCGGGGCCCGCCGCGGGTTCCAGTGCGCGAAGAAGCTCCACCAATGGACACCGCGCGGCTGTTCCCACGCGGCGGTTTTCGCGTCATCGTAGCGGAGAATCACGCGAGTCCCGATCCAATCATGCCAGCGCGGGAGCGCGTCGAAGCCGTAATTCGCCGCGACAAAAACAAGCGCGGCAGCCCGAATGATGTTGCAAACAAAGATCCAGCCGCATCCCAGCAGCAGCAAGGCGATGCGCTTGTTCCATCGCAGTTGGAGCAGCTCGCCCAGGACCAGCGCGACCATAATCCCCGCCTGCAGCGTCTTCACTCCACTGCACGCCTCATCCACGCCGACGAATCCGTTGCGCAATTGGATGACGTTTCCAGTCTGGTACGCCCCCACGCCGATCCAGCCGGCGATTTCCACGGCCACGTAGGCGACCGCGCGCATCATGCTCTGCACGACAAAGTTCTCGAGCGGGACTGGCCACGGCACCGCCGCGAGCGGGAAGCAGACAGGAAACGCGAAGCGCTTTAGCCAACTGCGCCCACCGGCCCAGTAAAGAGAGATGAGGGAGAAATCGATCACGCAGAGAGCCAGCAGCCAGCTCAACAAACGCCAGTCCGGATTTGCCTCTTCGACGACTCGGATGGGAAACAGCAGAGCCAGGACAATCCCCGCCGCCCATCCCGTCACGGAATGTTTTCGCACGCGTAGCTCCGGCGCCGGCCGACGTTGCCAACGAACCAAAACATCAGGAGCGCCAGGAAGGGTACTGCCCACCCGTAATTGTATTGAGGGTTGAGCGACCACTCGATCTGGAGGTGAGCAAAGAGCCAGAGCCAAAGCGCCGCCCCCGCGATCCACGGAGCGAAAATTTTTACCAACGGCCGCCGCGACATTGGGCGAAAGGTTCGGCCGGAGGCGGGCAAAGGAAAGCAGGAATCGCGTTGAGCGGCCGAGTCTTACCGACGGTAACGGCATAGCGGCTGCTAATTGGAGGATGGCATCCTTTCTATGCGATTCGTGCGTCGATTTTTCTTTCTTGCATTGCTCCTGCCTTTGTTCGCGGCAGCTGTTCAGGCCATAACCCTGGATTGGGATAGCGTCGCTTGGACTCCAGGATCACTAGCAATTCGTATGACGTCGATCCCGCGAAGGCAGGAAACGATATCACGGTCTCAATCACCGGCGACACGGGGCAATTTGCACCGAGAGGCGGCAGTACGATCCCGGCGATCATGAACATCGTCGAGGGCGGACTCAGCCCCGCGCAGAACGCATTGGTCCTTCATCTGGATCTCGCGAATCAAAGCCAAGCCATCACCGTGACTGTGGACTTTTCCGCACTTTACACGGAAGGCGTGGCCAACGTTTCCTTTCCCCTCTTCGACGTCGATTTCGGCAGCTCAGCCTTTCAAGATCAAATCCGCTCGATCCAAGCGCTTTCGATTGATGGCAGCACCCTCATCGCGCCGACGATCACCACCAGCGCTAATAACACTCTGACCGGGGCCGGTCTCGGCCAGGTCGTCACAGGGATCACAAACACGTCCGACACTGGCGTGACGTCGGGCGATGCCAACGTGACGATCAGTTTTGGCGCCAATGCCATCAAGTCATTCACCTTCCTTTACGGCAGAGGATCCACTGCACCCGCCGATCCAACGACACAGGGGATCGCTCTGCACGACATCACCTTTACGCCCGTCCCTGAGCCCAATCCGGCCTGGAGCGCCGTTGGTTCGTGTCTGGTCGCGGCCGGGTTGGTTCTTTGTCACGATGCAAGGTTCCGGAAGTAACGACTGTTTCGGGAACGTCCGGGCGTTGCAGCGCCAGGATTTCTACAAGCGCTGGGCGCGCCGGCTGGCGATCTGTGGCTTGTCGGCAATTCTCGCATTCGGAGGTTATCGTGGCTATGGCGTCTGGCGAAAATGCCATCTCTGGCAGCAGGCGCAGGACTTCTACGCGCACAAGGATTACCAAAGCGCCGTGCTCGTCGCCCGGCACCTGTTGCAGCTCGACCCCAGAAATGTCGCCGCCTGCCGAATCATGGCGGAAACCGCGGAGCTGGCGGGAAAACGCGAGGCGCTTCCGTGGCGCGAACAGCTCGTCGCGCTAGAGCCGGACGTCGCTGCAAACAAAACCGCGCTGTTCAGCGCAGCGATGCGTTTTGGCCAATTCGATCTTGCGCGAAAAACGCTGGACGCGATCGATCCGTCCGCCCGGGCGAATGTTCTGTATCACCAGCTCTCGGGCGCGCTGGCGATTGCCGAGAAAAAATTGGACCTGGCCGAATGCGAATTCGCCGCGGCCTTGCAGCTCGATCCCGGAAATGCCCAATTTTCTCTGAACCTTGCCGCTGTCCGGCTGACTTCGCCGGATTTGCCGACAAAGGAAAAGGCCCGCACGGAGCTGACGCGGCTGGTCGGACAGACCGCGCTGCGTCTCGATGCGTTGCGCGCACTGACCAGGGACGCGCTCGCTAACAAGTCGTTAGGCGACGCCGAAAAATGGGCGGCGCAATTGCGGCTCGAGAAAGGCGCGACCTTTTCCGATCTCTTGCTCTACCTGGAAGCCACCCAGAAAACGGAGGCGGCGGCGCCCGCCCTTCGCGATGCCCAGGAAAACGCGACCCGGTCCCCTGCTATCGCCGCGGCTCTCATCACCTGGATGAACCGCCATGGGATGGCGCAGGCCGCGCGCGAATGGGGCCTCGCGTTGCCGAAAGAAACGCGCGAGGCGCATCCGGTTCCGCTCGCCATCGCGGAAGCCTACAGCTTTCTCCAGGATTGGAATGAATTGCATGCGTGGGTGGATGAAAAAAACTGGGGCGAGGAAGAATTCCTGCGTCTCGCGGTGTTGAGCCACGCGCTCCATCGCCTTACCCCCGGCGATCGCGCTTCGATGGAATCGCACACGGCCTGGAACGCGGCGTTGAAGGCGACAAAAAATCGCGGCGAACGCGTGGCCGCGCTGGCCCAGCTCGCGGAAGGCTGGGGTTATGCGGCGGAAGCCGCGGACGCCTGGTGGCTCATAGCGAACGGAAATGATAACGCGAAGGAGGCCCTCACCGCGTTGCAACGGCTCTACAAGGTGAAGCAGGATAGCCATGGATTGCTGCGCGTGGCCAAACGCGCCTTGGAATTGAACCCGGCCGATCTGGTGGCGGCGAACAATTGCGCCAGCCTCGGCCTGCTCTTGAACGCAGACGGCTCGGCGCGCAGGCTCGCCACGAAGTTGCACGCCGAGAACCCCGCGAATGCCGCCTTCAGCTCCACCTACGCTTTCGCGCTTTTCACCGAAGGAAAAGCCGGTGAGGCGCTCCGGGAAATGGAGACGCTCAAGGAATCGCAACTGCGCCATCCGTCGATCGCGGCTTATTACTTCGTGATGCTGGTCGAGAACGGGAGGATGGAACGCGCGCACGCCTTCCTTTCCGCGGCGAACAAGGCGCAGCTGCTGCCCGAAGAGCAGGAACTGCTTACCGCGGCCACGCGCAAACTTCTGCAACACGATTCGCAGACCGTGATGAAAACCGCGGCCGCCGACCGTTAATTTGCTGGTTAGTAACAGCGGCACACAGAGGCACGGAATTAGCTCTCTTGCAGTGCGGGTTCCAACACGACCTGAAGATGCTATTAGCGACCGAAATTCAGGGAGACATGGCACCCCAACCAAACCAATACCCGAGAGCAACGGAAGCTCCCGACCAATCCCATGAAACTTCTTCTCACTCTTCGAGCCGCCCGGATGAAATCGCGCAACATCTTGCGCGCGCTGCCCAGGCTACGAATGATGCTGTTCGGGTTTGGACTGTAGCCACCGGCGCCCTTTCCTGGCCCCAGGGTCTCGAATCGCTCCTCGGCTACTCGGATTCTCCCGCCACGAACGAGATCGGTTTCTGGCAGAAACAACTTCACCCCCAGGATCGCGCCCGCGCCGCCGCCAGCATCCGCGATGCGCTCGCCACGGGGGCCGAGTATTGGACCGGCGAATACCGCTTTCAGCACATGGACGGGTCGCATCTCGATTTGCTCGAGCGCGCCTGCATCGTTCGCGATCGGCTTGGCCGGCCAGTGCAATGGGTTGGCTCCCTCATGAACATCACGGCCCGGAAACAACTCCAGGATCAGCTCGTGCGTTCGCAAAAAATGGAAGCGTTCGGCCAGCTCGCCGGTGGCGTCGCGCACGACTTCAATAATTTCCTTACCACCATTCTCGGCTACAGCGACCTGCTCATCGACGAGTTGGGAATGAAAGGCGAGATCGTCGACCACATCCGCGAAATCCGGGCGGCCGCGGGCCGGGCCTCGGCGTTGACTGGCCAACTCCTCGCCTTCTCCCGCAAACATCCGCTGGCACCCTGCATCGTGGACGTGAATTCGCTTGTTACGAATCTCGAGCGCTCGCTCCTAAGGTTGCTGGGCGAGAACATTTCCGTCCAATGCGACTTCGAGCGCGGGAAAGAGGGCCTGCATACGAAAGTCGATCCCGGTCAGCTTACCCAGATCATTCTCAATCTCGTCGTAAACGCCCGAGACGCGATGAAGGACGGCGGATGTCTGGCGTTGAAAACGGCCGCCGTCACCGTCGAATCCACTGGAGATCAGGAGTTCGCGCCGGACCAGCTTCCGGCCGGCGATTACGTTCGCATCAGCGTCACCGACAACGGAACCGGCATGACCGACGAAGTGAAGCAGCACCTGTTCGAGCCTTTCTTCACCACGAAAGATGAAGGGCATGGGAGCGGCCTCGGCCTGGCGACGAGTTACGGAATCGTGCGGCAAAGCGGCGGTCATATTTGTGTCGAGAGCGAGCTTGGCCAGGGCACGATCGTGAAAATTTTCCTGCCCCGAGTACCCGCGCCGGCGCCGCCTTCCTACAAAAAGCCCGGCGTAAATAAACTTCCCAAAGGCAACGAAACCGTTCTCGTCCTCGAAGACGACATCAGTGTGCGGCATCTTTCCGTGCGTGTCCTGCGCAGCCTCGGCTACGACGTGCTCGAAGCGGCCAATGGCGACGACGCCCAGCTGTTGATCGGCGCGCGCGTCGGCAGGAAGATCGATCTGTTGCTCACCGACATGGTCATGCCGCAGATGAGCGGACGCAGTTTTGCCGATTGGATGAACAAGACGAGCCCGGGAACGAAAGTCGTTTTCATTTCCGGTTACCTCCAGGAATCGCTCAATCCTGGCGACCGCCGCGACCAGGAAATGTTCTTTCTCCCCAAGCCTTTCGATCCCGAGCAGCTCGCCGCGAAAATTCGCGAAGCACTCGATGCGGCAACGGCGGATTGTTAAATCGTTAAATTGTTGAATCGTTACATCGGCTGAACGCGCAGTCTTCGCCGATTCACCGATTTAACGAAGTAACAAATTAACTTTCCCCGTGATCACGTTGAAGGACATCGAAGCGGCGCGGAAACGGATCGAAGGCGCCGTTTATTATTCGCCCTGCCCGGAATCGATTCCGCTCAGCGAAATCACCGGGATGAAGATCTTCACGAAACTCGATTACCTCCAGCGCACCGGAAGCTTTAAGGAACGCGGCGCGCGCAACGCGCTCGCGCAGTTGCCGCCGGAACAACAAAGGCGCGGCGTGATCGCGGCGTCCGCCGGAAACCACGCGCAGGCCCTCGCCTATCAGGGGAAATTGCTCGGCATTCCGGCCACTGTTGTCATGCCGAAGTACGCGCCGCTCATCAAAATCGGCAACTGCCAGAAGCTCGGCGCGAACGTCGTCCTCCACGGAAACGATTTCACGGAAGCGAAGGAACACGCGCACGAGATCGCGAAAGAACGCGGCCTCGCTTACATCGATGGTTACGACGATCCAGCGATCCTCGCCGGCCAAGGGACGATGGGCCTCGAGATTATCGAGCAGGTGCCGGATCTGGACGCGGTCGTGATTCCGGTCGGCGGCGGCGGATTGCTCGCAGGCGTCGCGCTGGCCGTGAAAAGTTTGCGGCCGCAGGTGAAGGTGATCGCGGTCGAGGCAAACCACGTAGCGAGTTTTTCCGCCGCGGTTCAGGCCGGAAGGCCGGTTCGCATCGCCATGCAACCAACGCTCGCCGACGGTCTCGCCATTGCGCAGGTCGGCCAGAACGCTTTCGCGACGGCCGCGCCGCTGATAGATCGCATCGTCGTCGTCACGGAAGAACAAATCGCCGTTTCGATTCTTCGTATTGTCGAGCTGGAGAAAGGCGTCGTCGAAGGCGCGGCCGCCACCCCTCTGGCCGCATGTCTCTCCGGCCAGCTCCCGGAGCTCGCCGGCAAACGCGTCGTGCTTCTTCTTTGCGGAGGGAACATCGACCCAAACGTGTTGAGCCGCATCGTCGAACGTGCTTTGGTCGCCGACGGCCGGCTCTGCCGTTTCACCGCGATGATCAGCGATCGTCCCGGCGGCCTGGCCGATCTCGCCACCCAAATCGCGGCCAGCGGCGCGAGCATCAAGGAAGTCGTTCACGATCGCGCCTTCGCCAGCTCCGATGTTTCCGCAGTCAATGTTTTGTGCACGGTCGAGACGCGCAATCATCAGCATCTCGCCGAACTCCGCGCCCGGCTAAAGGAACACGGCGTGGAGACGTTTGATTCGAAATAATGCGCGCCCTGGATCGGCTGAAGCGCTCCCTGCGCAAGCGCGCCTTGTTCCGAAAATTTGGGGAACGCTGGAACGCCGAGGGCGATCGCTTTCAAAAGCGCGGCTACGATTCCTACGAGGCCTATCTGGAACACCAGAAAGCCAAGCTCGAGACGCACGATTTCGGCCGCTACGATGAGGAATTCCGCACGACGCTTCGCGAGCGCTTAAGCGCGCTCGAGATTGAGTGGCCGGGTCGAAGCGTTCTCTGCCTGGCGGCGCGCATCGGCACGGAAGTTAAGGCGTTTCTCGATCTGGGCGCTTTCGCGGTGGGGATCGATCTCAATCCGGGCGCGGATAATCGCTACGTCGTGCACGGCGATTTTCACGACTTGCAGTTCGCGCCTGGATCGATCGACGTCGTCTACACGAACTCTTTGGACCACGCCTTCGACATCGACCGCATCGCAAAGGAAGTGCTGAAAGTTCTCAAGCCGGACGGTGTGTTCTTAGTGGAAGCCGTTCACGGCCGCGACCAGGGAACAAACCCGGGATTTTTCGAAAGCTTCTTTTGGAAGAATATCGATGAGCTGACACGGCAAATTGAAGCGGCCGGATTTACCGTCGCCAGACGGTCAGCCATCACGCGTCCTTGGCCCGGCGAACAAATCTGCTTTCGCAGGCCTTTCGCTTGAACGCCTAAACGCACTCCGTAGTTTGGCGAATGCCCATCGCTGAAACGGAATCGCCGGCGAAAACTGCCGAATCTACCGCAACGCGCCCACCGCGCGAAAACGATCCCGTCGATTCCTTTGCCCGTCGCCATATCGGCCCGAACAACGAAGCGCGGGACGCGATGCTCAGCGAACTCGGTTTCGCGAATCTTGATGAGCTGATTGATGCCACCGTTCCGCGAAACATCCGGCTCGATCGGCCACTTGGTTTGCCCGACGCGAAGTCTGAATCGCAAGCGCTCGCGGAGCTGCGCGGCCTCGCCCGAAAAAACAGTGTCGCCCGTTCCTTTATCGGCGCTGGTTATTCCGACACGATTACGCCGCCAGTCATCCTCCGAAACATTCTCGAGAACCCGGGCTGGTACACCGCTTACACGCCTTACCAGGCCGAGATCGCGCAAGGCCGCCTCGAAGCGCTCCTCAATTTCCAGACGATGATCACTGACCTGACGGCGCTCGACATCGCCAACGCCTCTCTCCTCGACGAAGGAACCGCCGCCGCCGAAGCGATGACGCTTTGTCGCGCGTCGGTCGGTTTTGAGCGCACGACATTCTTCGTCGCGAACAATTGTCACCCGCAAACGATCGAGATCGTGGAGACGCGGGCGAAGCCGCTTGGTATCAAAATCATCGTATGCGATTTTTCGAGCTTCAAATTCGACGAGACGGTTTTCGGCGCGCTCGTTCAGTATCCAGCAACCGACGGCGCGATCTTCGATTACGAATCGTTCGCCAAAGCCGCGCATGACGCGGGCGCATTGCTGGTGGTCGCCGCTGACATTCTCGCCCTCACGCTCTTGAAACCGCCTGGCGAATTCGGCGCCGATGTGGCCGTTGGCAGCACGCAACGCTTCGGTGTTCCGCTCGGTTTCGGCGGGCCACATGCCGCCTACTTCGCCACGCGCGATGCCTACAAGCGCCACATGGCGGGCCGACTCGTCGGCGTTTCGCACGATGCGACCGGCCGTCCGGGCTACCGGCTCGCACTGCAAACGCGCGAGCAACATATTCGCCGCGACAAAGCGACGAGTAACATCTGCACCGCCCAGGTTCTCCTGGCCGTCATCGCCTCGATGTACGCCGTCTATCACGGCCCGCGCGGCCTGCGCGCGATCGCGCAGCGCGTGCGCCAAATGGCGGAACACTTTGCGGCTTCCGTAATGGCCGGCGGATACACGGTCCTTGATTGCGAATTCTTCGACACCGTCGGCGTCGAGTTCAAATCGATCGAAGCTCGCGACGAATTGATTTCTCGGGCCGCGAAACTTGGTCTGGGTCTGCGCCCGTATCAGGAAGGCAATTTGCCGGTGGTCCTGGTCGCGTTCGACGAAGCCAAAACAGAGGCCGACCTCGAAGCTCTGATCGGCGTGTTCACCACTAAACCGTTCGAAGCCGGCCAGGACGCGGAGTTCCGCCCAGGCTACCGGGACATCTACGCGCGCACCTCCGATTTTCTCACGCATCCCGTTTTCAACACCCATCACACCGAGACCGAGATGCTGCGTTACCTGCGCAAGCTCGAGTCCCGCGATCTTTCGCTCACAACTTCGATGATTCCGCTCGGGTCGTGCACGATGAAACTCAACGCGACGGCGGAGATGTTACCGATCTCGTGGCCGGAGTTCGCGAAGCTGCATCCCTTCGCGCCTGACGAGCAAACGGCCGGTTATCGCGAGATGTGCGATCAGCTTGCGGGCTGGCTCGCCGAAATCACCGGGTTCGCCGCAGTCGCGCTTCAGCCGAACGCCGGTTCGCAGGGCGAATACGCGGGCTTACTGGCCATCCGCGAGTTTCACGCCTCCCGCGGCCAGGCGGCGCGCAATATCTGTCTCATCCCGACTTCAGCGCACGGCACTAATCCGGCCAGCGCTGTCATGGCCGGATTCAAAGTCGTGGCCGTCGCCTGCTTGAAAGATGGCGACATCGACCTCGCCGATCTCCGTGCAAAAGCCGACGCGCACAAAGACGATCTCGCCGCGCTCATGGTTACCTACCCTTCCACGCACGGCGTTTTCGAAACGACGATCCGCGAAATCTGCGACATTGTTCATTCCCACGGCGGCCAGGTTTATATGGATGGCGCGAACATGAACGCGCAGGTCGGCCTCTGTCGCCCCGGCGATATGGGCGCCGATGTTTGCCATCTTAATCTCCACAAAACCTTCTGCATTCCTCACGGCGGCGGCGGCCCCGGCGTTGGCCCCATCGGCGTCGCCAAACATCTCGTTCCGTTTCTTCCTGCGCTATCCTCCATCCTAAATCCTCCATCCTCGCCCAGCAGCGTCGGTCCCGTGACCGCCGCTCCCTACGGCAGCGCCAGCATCCTCACCATTTCCTGGATGTATATCCGCATGATGGGCGGGGAAGGACTGACGGAAGCGACGAAGATCGCGATCCTGAATGCGAACTACATCGCGAAACGGCTCGACGGTTATTTCCCCGTGCTCTTCAAGGGCAAACGCGGCCTCGTTGCCCACGAGTGCATCGTGGATCTCCGGCAATGGAAAAGCGGCGGGGTGGAAGTAGAAGACGTGGCGAAGCGTCTGATGGATTACGGCTTTCACGCGCCGACAGTTTCGTTCCCGGTCGCGGGAACGCTTATGATTGAGCCGACGGAGAGTGAAGCGAAAGCGGAGTTGGACCGCTTTTGCGAGGCGATGATCGCGATTCACGCGGAGATCCAGGCCGTCGTTTCCGGAAAGGCCGACAAGCAGAACAACGTGCTGAAGAATGCGCCGCACACAGCGCAGCAGGTCGTTGCCGACACATGGGACCGCCCGTATTCGCGCGAGCAAGCAGCGTATCCCGCGCCCTGGACTCGTGAGCACAAATTCTGGCCCGCCGTCGCGAGGATCGACAGCGTTTACGGCGACCGGAATTTATTCTGCACCTGCCCTCCAATGGAAGGCGCGGACGAATAGTTCATGTCGCGGCACCGTCACAGGCCAAATTTCCGGCGGTCATAGACCGCCCGCTACCGAAGACTACGACTGCTCGGGAGCCAACTCCGGAGTGGCGGTAACTCGACTCGGCACGTGGCGCAAAGCGGTGCCGTGCGTCTCTTCCGCGGCGGTTTCGCCGCCTTCGTGGTACTCGGCGTCGCCGTTCACCTGCCAGAGATCGTAAAGCTTCGTGTCGGCCAGGATGTTCTCAACGCATAACATCGCAGTCATCATGGCGTGGTCTTGGTTGTTGTACTTGTGCATCCCGTTGCGGCCCACGAGGTGCAGGTTCGGATAACGCTCCTCGATCTCGTCGCGAATCGTCGCCACGTGCTTAGCGTAATCGTCATCGTAAACCGGATACGCTTTCTTTTGGCGAACGACGCAGCCGTCCATGACATCGCCTTCCTGCGCGAGACCGATCTGCATCAGCTCCTTCTTGGCCAGCTCGATCAGAGCAGCGTCCGTCGAGTCCCAAAGGCCGTCGTGCTCGAAGCAAAAG